>NZ_JBHVKW010000078.1:0-42606 GCF_042797905.1 Amycolatopsis sp. NPDC057786 | reverse complement strand
CTAAACGCAGGTGCGCCCCCGACCTGCGTTTAGCGGGCTAAACGCGATCCGGCGGCCGCGTCGCGTTTAGCGGGCTAATCGCGATCCGGTCGTCGCCGAGGGGTTCCGCACGGAACCCGACCGGGTGTAGAGACGTCTCAGAGCCCGAGGCGTGGGGTGTCCGCGTGTGCGCTAGCGTTCGAGCATCACAGCCGCCTCGTTTGTCCCGGGAGTCCCGCGCGCCCCGGGGTGCCGGTCGAACGACAGGAGAGCATTCGGATGTCCTATCCCAGCGGTGGGCCCGGCTACCCCCAGCAGGGTGGCGGCCAGCAACACCCCAACCCCGGCTCGGGAGCCTTTCCTCAGCAGCAGGCGCCGTCGCAGGCGACTCCGCTGAACCTGGCGTTGCTGCTCGCGCTCGCCGTGACCGTTCTCGGCCTGGTGCAGTTCTTCATCGGTTTCTCCGACGAAGCCGACGCCGCCGGGCAGATCTCGGTCTTCCTCCTGGTCAGCGGTCTGCTCGCGGCCCTGCACGCGCTGCCGCGCGGTCCGAAGACGCTGCCGTTCGCCGCGCTGTTCAGCGTCATCGGCGCGTTCGGAGCGCTGGACCTGGTCATCGGTTACGGGAGCGGCCGTGAGGATGTCTCGGTCCCCGGCATCCTCACCGTGGTGCTGATCCTCGGCATCCTGCAGATGCTGGTCGCGGTCGCCGCGCTCCTGTTCGAGCACGACGTCATCAAGCTGCCCGCCGCGAAGCCGCAGCAGCAGTCGCCGCAGGCCCCGTACAGCCAGCAGTTCCCGCAGCAGGGCCCGCAGGGGCCGTTCGGCCAGCAGGGCCAGCAGGGCCCGGCCGCCACGCAGGTCCAGCCGTTCCCCGGCTCGGGCCAGCAGGGGCAGCAGCAGGGTGAGCAGTCCGGTCCGTTCTCGCAGCCGGGCGGGTTCCAGCCGCCGGTCACGCAGCCGCCGGGCCAGCAGGCCACGACGTACGCGCCGCAACAGGGCCAGTTCTTCCAGCAGCCGCCGTCCTCCTCGTCGGAGTCGGGCCAGAACCCGGGCACGCCGCCCGGCGGTTTCGGCCAGCAGAGCTGACCTCTCGCACGAAAAAACACCCACTGTGACTCTCCGTGTCACAGTGGGTGTTTTTCTTTCCCGGGTTACCCGACCGGGTGGGTTGGGCCACGTGCGCCGACGGGCGGCGGCGTGCCTCACCCGGACGGCCCAGTCCGGATGTCATGGTGCGCTTCATGAAGCTGCTCACCCGCGACGAACGCCCGCCGGGCGAAGAGCCGGTGAGTGACCTCGTCCCCGAGCTGGAGGTCTCCAGGGCGAAGCGGGTTCGTGTGTTGCTCGCGGCGGCTTGCGCGCCCTTGTTGTTCTCCTTCACCACTATCGCGGCCGTCCTCGCGGTGGTTTCGTTCACCGCGGACCGGTCCCGGTTCTCCGCCACCGGCGCCCTGCTCTCCGCCGGCCCCGGCTGGCTCGCTTCGTGGCAGGTGGAAATCGACCTCGGCGGTCATCCGCTCGGCGTGCTGCCGCTGATGCCGACGCTCGTCGTCGGCTGGCTGGTGGCGAGGGCCGCCGCGCGCGCCGCCCGCCGCGGCGGCGGCCGGACCCCGGCGGACGCCATTCCCGTGGTGACGGTGATCGCAGGCTCCCACGCGCTGTTCGGTGTGCTCGTCGCCCTGCTGGCGGGCGGGTCGCCGGTCGACGTGAACCCGCTGACCGCCTTCTGCGTACCGGGCCTCCTCGCCGGACTCGCCGCCATCGCGGGGGTCGCCAAGGGCTGCGGGCTACCCGCCGCGGTGCGGGACCGGTTCGATCCGGTGGCCGTCCAAGGCCTGCGGGCGGGCGGGCTCGGGCTCGCCGCGTTGATCGCTTGCGGCGCCGTGGTGTTCACCACGGCCACCGCGTTTTCCTGGTCCACTGTGGACGGTCTGTTCGAGCCCGGCTTCGGTGCGAGCTTCGGCCTGTTCGTGCTTTCCGTCGCCTACCTGCCGAACGCGGTCGTCGCCGCGCTGTCGTTCACCACCGGGCCGGGTTTCTCGGTCGGTTCGCTGACCGTCGGCATGTTCGGCTACCAGGAAGGCAAGCTGCCAGGGGTGCCGCTGCTGGCGGGGGTCCCGTCGCACCACGCGGTCTGGTGGCCGGCGTTGCTGCTCCTGCCCGCGCTGGTCGGCGCGCTGGTCGGCTGGCGGATCCGCGCGATCGACGATGACCCGATGCTGCGGATGCGGGCGGTCGCCGTCGCGGGCGCGCTCGTCGCGTTCGGCTGCGTCGTCCTCGGAACCCTTTCCGGTGGCAGGCTGGGAGACGGGCCGTTCGATCCGGTCAGCGTGCCGGTCGGGGTCGCGTCGGTGATCGCCTTCTGCTGGATCGTCGTCCCCGGAGGGTTCGTCGCGTTCTTCGCCGGAGCGCACGACGCCCCCGAACCGCCGGGTGAACCCGAGGTCGAGGAAGACCTCGCCGAGCCGGAAGAGGACGAACCGGTCGAGGAAGAATCCGAACCCGAAGCCGAAGAACCGGCAGAGGACGTCGACGAGGCGCCGGCCGAAGACGAGGCGGAACCCGAGCCGGAAACCGAGCCCGAGCAGGACGGTGCCGTCGACGACGCTGTGACCGACTCCACCGACGGGTCCGGCGACGAAAGCACCCCCGGTGACGACCGTTAGGGTTGTCGCGACCAGGTGAAGCGCCGTACGCCCGAGTGCGTACCGCCGTGGCAAGGAGCCCGTTCTGGCTAGTCGGTTGGACCTGCCCACTCCGGTGAAGCTCGTCGTCCTCGCGTCCGGTTCCGGCACGCTGCTGCAAGCCGTGCTCGACGCGGTCGAAAAGCCGAACTTCCCGGCGAAGGTGGTCGCCGTCGGAGCGGACCGCGCCGGGATCGAGGCGCTCACCCGGGCCGAACGCGCGGGCGTGCCGTCGTTCGCCGTGCGGATGGCCGATCACCCGGACCGCGCGGCGTGGGACAAGGCGATCACCGAAGCCGTCGCCGCCTATCAGCCGGACCTGGTCGTCTCGGCCGGGTTCATGAAGATCCTCGGCGCCGAATTCCTCGCGCGGTTCTCCGGCCGCGTGATCAACACCCATCCGGCGTTGCTGCCGTCGTTCCCCGGGGCGCACGCCGTGGCCGACGCGCTGGCGATGGCCGTCAAGGTCACCGGGTCGACGGTCCATTTCGTCGACGCCGGAGTCGACACCGGGCCGATCATCGCGCAGGAGCCGGTGATCGTGGAACCCGACGACGACGAGCAAGTCCTGCACGAGCGGATCAAGGCCGTGGAACGCAGGCTCCTGGTGGAAACGATCGAAAAGCTCGGCCGGAGCGGGTGCGCGGTCGAGGGACGAAAGGTGAGGTTTTCGTGAGTACCGCACAGGGACAGCGTCCCGTCCGGCGCGCGCTGATCGGCGTCTCCGACAAGGCAGGCCTGCTCGAACTCGCCACCGGTCTGCACGCGGCGGGTGTCGAGATCGTGTCGACCGGCGGCACGGCGAAGGTCATCGCGAACGCCGGGGTGCCGGTGACGCCGGTCGAAGAGGTCACCGGGTTCCCAGAGTCCCTCGACGGCCGGGTCAAGACGCTGCACCCGCGCGTGCACGCGGGCCTGCTCGCCGACCGTGATCGCCCGGAGCACGTCGAGCAGCTCAAGCAGCTCGAGATCGCGCCGTTCGACCTGCTCGTGGTCAACCTGTACCCGTTCACGCAGACGGTCGCCTCGGGCGCGAGCCCCGAGGACTGTGTCGAGAACATCGACATCGGCGGCCCGGCGATGGTTCGCGCCGCGGCGAAGAACCACAACAGCGTCGCCGTCGTGGTCGACCCCTCCCGTTACGAGTGGGTGCTGGAGCGCGTCGCCGCCGGTGGTTTCGAGCTGGCCGACCGCAAGCGGCTCGCCGCGCAGGCCTACGCGCACACGGCGGCCTACGACACCGCGGTCGCGTCGTGGTTCGCGAACGTCTACGCGCCCGCGGACGACTCCGGTTTCCCGGACTTCACCGGTGCTTCGTGGGAGCGCGGCGACGTGCTGCGCTACGGCGAGAACCCGCACCAGAAGGCCGCACTGTACAAGCACTGGCGGCCGGGCCTCGCGCACGCGGAGCAGCTGCACGGCAAGGCCATGTCGTACAACAACTACGTCGACACCGACGCCGCGCGCCGTGCCGCCTACGACTTCGAGGCCCCGGCCGTCGCGATCATCAAGCACGCCAACCCGTGCGGGATCGCGGTCGGCGAGGATATCGCCGAGGCGCACCGGAAGGCGCACGCGTGCGACCCGGTTTCGGCCTACGGCGGGGTGATCGCGACCAACCGGCCGGTGACCCGCGAGGCCGCCGAGCAGATCTCCGAGGTGTTCACCGAGGTCGTCCTGGCGCCGGACTTCGACGCCGAGGCGCTGGAGATCCTGCAGCGCAAGAAGAACGTCCGGCTGCTGAAACTGCCCGCGATCACGTCGCCGGATCCGATCGAGTTCCGGCCGATCTCCGGCGGCATGCTGGTGCAGACCGTCGACACGATCGCCGCCGAGGGCGACGACCCGGCGAACTGGACCCTGGCGACCGGCGCGCCCGCCGACGAGCGGACGCTGGCCGACCTCGAGTTCGCGTGGCGTTCGCTGCGCGCGGTGAAGTCGAACGCCATCCTGCTGGCGAACGACGGCGCGACCGTCGGCGTCGGCATGGGCCAGGTGAACCGGGTCGACTCCTCGCGGCTCGCGGTGTCGCGTGCGGGGGAGCGGGCGAAGGGCTCCGTCGCCGCTTCGGACGCCTTCTTCCCGTTTCCGGACGGGCTCGAGGTCCTGCTGGAGGCAGGCGTCCGCGCCGTCGTCCAGCCGGGTGGCTCGATCCGCGACGCCGAGGTCATCGCCGCCGCCGAGGCCGCCGGGGTCACCCTGTACCTCACCGGCACGCGCCACTTCGCCCACTGACGCCGACCTGCGTTTAGCGGGCTAATCGCGATCCGGCACCGGACCTGCGTTTAGCCCCCTAATCGCGATCCCGAGGGGGGACTCGGATGTATCAGCAGCCTCAGGCGCCGGGGTTCAGGCCGCCTCCGCCGCCGTGGGTGGCGGAGAAGGCGAAGAAGAAACGCCGCATCGTCCTGATCCTGGTGATCGTCGCGGTGCTGGCCGTGCTCGTCGGTGGGGGAGTCACAGGCGCTATCTTCGCGTCGCGGTACTACAAGTCGACAGGGGCGTCGCCGACGTCGACCCCAGCCCCGCCGGAGTGCGAGGCCTTACGGCCGACGATGGAACGCCTCGGCGTCCCGAATCTCGCCGAGATCCAGGTCAGCCTGCCGTCCGCGGCCGCCACGTCGTCGAAGCTCACCTCTTGCACCTGGCGGCCTACGCCCGCCGAGCACGTCCGCTACCGATCTCTTGCCGTCTCGATCACTGCCTTCACCGGGCCGGAGGCCGAGCAGCGGGCGAGCGACTACAACCCGCCGACGACGGGCGAGGTCGTCCCGCTGCCGGAGATCTCGGAGCGGGCATGGTTCCGGATCGAGCGGTCCGGTGACGCGCACAGCCGGGCGGAGCTGTGGGCGCAGCGCGGCACGGTCCAGGTCTGGGTCATGTACTCGGCCAAGGACAAGGGCTTCTTCGCGGATGAGCGCTTGCCGGGCGATGTGCTCGTCGGAGAGGCCAAGACCGCCGCCATGGCGGCTTTCGATTCGGCGCACTGACCACCAGAGACCCGCGATCGCGGCGGTCGTGCGATGCTGGCCGCGGATCGCGATTAGCCCGCGAAACGCAGGTCCGGGCGCGCGTCGCCGTTAGCGGGCTAAACGCGATGCGGACGTACGGGAATCGGGTAGGGGAGGATCGGTGCACCAGCCGCCGCAGGGGTACGGCCAGGGGCCGGGTTACGGCCCGCCACCTGGGCAGGGAGGCCAGCCGGGTTATGGGCAGCAGCCCGGATATGGTCCGCCGCCCGGGTACGGTCCGCCCGGCTACGGGCCGCCGCCCAAGAAGAAAAAGACCGGGCTGATCGTCGGCCTGATCGTGGGCGGCGTGGTCCTTCTCGGGCTGGGCATCCCCGGCGGCATCTTCGCGTCCGAGTACTACTCGTCGGTCGGCAAGGCGCCGGTCTCGCAGCAGCCGCCCGCCGAGTGCGCCCTTTCCCCGGAGATCCTGAACAAGACGTTCACCAGCAGCTTCCAGGGCGTCCGCGACAACGAATTCAAAGCGGGCGAGATCGTCACCAAGCAGCAGGGCTGTTCCTGGCTGCCGCCGGAGAGCGACAACGTCCACGACCGCGCCCTCCAGGTCATGGTGTACCGCTACGAGGGGCCGGACGCCGAGAAGCGCGCGGCGGAGTCGTCCACCGGTTCGGCCGCGCCGTCCGAGCGTCAGCAGCAGGTGCAGGGCATCGGACAGAAGGCGGTGCTCGTCTCCCTCGACACCGACAGCGCCTTCAGCGGCGCGGAGCTGCGGGTCACCCAGGGCGTGTACGTCGTCATCGTCACCTACAAGGGATGGGACAAGGGGTTCTTCACGAACTCGCCGATCCCGCCCGCGGAGTCCGCCGAAGTGGCGAAGTCCGTGGGCGCCGAGCTCGTGAAGAACCTGCCCCGCTAGGCGTACAGGCCGTTCAGCCAGGCCGTCCACGCCTTCTCGGCTTCGTCCGCGTCGGCGTCTTCGGCGAACAGGTGGTGCCCGATGCCGACAGGCCAGCCCCAGACGTTCCGGCCGTAAAAGCGGTACAGCGCGTCTTCGGTCCGGACGCCGATGAAGGCCGGTGTCAGGTAGTCGACGACGCCCTCGACGCCGGGGACATCGAGATACACCCGGTCACCGACGGCCTTCGCGCCGATCGCCGCCCGGACGGCCTCGAACGCCTCGGGGGCCTTCGACGCTTCGGGTGCGTCGGCCTTGAAGTACTTCGCCGGACGCCGGTTGAAGTGCGTCAGGTACTCGCCCAGCGAGTGGTAGTAGAACGACGTGTGCTGACGGCACGCGTCGTATTCGACGTCCCAGTCGTCGAGGACGGTGGTGTGTTCATAGCGCAGGTATGTGCCCCCGTCCTTCGGTTCGAGGACGTATTCGAGCGTGTTGAACCAGCCGCTCTCGTCTTCCGCGTAGGTGACGAAGCGCTGCGACGGCTTCCAGACGGTGACCATGCCGCCGTCCGGGGTGAGGCCGGACTCGGCGCCGCCGTCGCGGGGTTCGTACTGGATCGGCCAGAGCCAGCCGCCGCTGCCCGTGGTGATCGCGGCCCAGGTGTCCGCGGGTGTGGTGGGGAGGTAGCCCTCGAAGCGGACCTCGGATTCCTTCGCCATGACTGTCCCTCTCTCGTCTGCCTTCACAAGAGCGACGCCTGGCCAGGGGCGCTTTCGACACCGGATCGCGTTTAGCCCGCTAAAGTCGATGTGACGCGGGTCACAGTATGGAGTGTCGAAGTGTGCCGGACAGCGGCGTCCCTGGGGTGTCCGCGAAGACCGAGACCCGAGGAGAGCGACATGCAGCAGAACACGATCGACGAGATTCTGAACCGCCCGTTCAGCCAGGAACTCCTGGCCCGTGACCTGGCCCGGCTGGCCTACACCGCGCTCGACGGCACGCCGCGCGCGATCCCGATCGGCATCCACTGGAACGGCACGGAGATCGTCATGTGCACCTCGACGAACGCCCCGAAGCTGCCGGCGCTGCGCCGCAATCCCGCCGTCGCGCTGACGATCGACACCGAATCGCATCCGCCGAAGGTCCTGCTCCTCCGCGGCACCGTCGAACTGGACTACGTCGACGGCATCCCCGACGAGTACCTGCAGTGGAACGGCACCTACGAGATGACGCCCGAGCAGCGGGTCGAGTGGGAGGAAAGCGTGCGGTCGCTCTACGACGGCATGGTCCGCATCGTGCTGACCCCGACCTGGGTCAAGCTCATCGACTTCGAGACCACCCTGCCTTCCGCCGTCGAGGAGCTCATCCGCCGGAAGGGTGCCTGACCATGACGCTCAAGAAGCTGGAACACGTCGGTGTCGTCGTCCACGATCTCGACGCGGCCAAGGCGTTCTTCACCGCGCTCGGCCTCGAACTTGAAGGCGAAGCGTCGCTCAAGGGCGACACGGTCGACCGGCTCACCGGATTGGCAGGAGTCCGGACGGATATCGCGGTGCTGCGCCCGCCGGACGGCCATGGCGGGCTGGAACTGATCAAGTATCACGCGCCGGAGGGGCCGGAAGCCGATCCGCGCGCGCCGATGAACACGCCCGGCATCCGCCACTTCGTGTTCTCGGTGGAGGACATCGACGACGTCCTCGATCGCTTGAGGCCGCACGGCGGCACGCTCGTCGGCGAGCTGGTGCGCTATGAGGACAGTTACCGGCTCTGCTACGTCCGCGGTCCGGAGGGGATCGTCGTCGAGCTGGCGGAAGAGCTCGTACAGCGGGAGGCGTAGACGAGAAGCCGCGCCTCGACGGATTCCCGCGAAGCCTCGCGCTGACAGCATTTCCGCCATGACACTGACAGGAATCCTGGCCGCCGCGCTGATCGTCACCGGCGCGCCCGCCATCGTGACGGACGACGTCCGCGTGCACACCGGAGCGATCGACGGTGCCCGGTACCGGGTCGAGGTGCCGTCGAACTGGAACGGCAAATTGTTGCTGTACAACCACGGCATCTATCCGCCGGGCTACGTGCCCGAGGAGATCGAGCTGGCCGGGCAGGAGGAGGCGAAACCCGTTCTCCTCGGCGAGGGCTACGCGCTGGCCGCGTCGCTGTACAGCAAGCCGAACGGCTTTTCGGCCCGCGAAGCCGTGCACGACCAGACGGCGCTGCTGTCCTGGTTCGACCGCACCGTCGGCCGTCCGGACCAGGTGCTCACCTGGGGAGCTTCCGGCGGCGGGCTCAACGCGGTCCTGCTGTCCGAGCGGCTTCCGCACCGGATCGACGGCGTGCTGGCGATGTGCGGTCCCGTCGCGGGCGGTTCCGCGTTGTTCGATCAGGCGCTCGACCTGGGGTTCGCGGTCCGGACGCTGCTGGCGCCGGAACTGGAGGTCGCCCGCATCGCCGACCCGGGGGCGAACCTCGCGAAAGCCCGTCAGGTGGTCGCGAAGGCGCTGGAATCACCCGATGGACGGGCGCGGCTCGCCCTCGCCAACGCGTTCGCCGACGTCCCGGGCTGGTCGACGGCGCATCGTCCCCGGTCCACCGACGTCGCCGCGCAGATCCGTCAGCAGACGGAGTTCGTTCTGGCCGTCTACGACCAGCTGTCCTGGGGCGCGCACCGGGCTGATCTGGAGGTGCGGGCGGGCGGGAACCCGGTCGGGAACACCGGAGTGGATTACCGCGACGTGCTCGCCCGATCCAGTGAACGCGACCTCGTGAACCAGGCCTACCGGGAGGCCGGCCTCGACCTCGGCGCCGACTTGGCCGAACTCGCCGAAGCGCCCCGAGTCAAGGCCGACAACGCCGCCGCCCGATGGCTCACCCGCGTCGGGACGCCGACAGGACACGGCCGTGTGCCTGTCGTGACGCTGCACCCGATCGGCGACGGTGTCGCCCCGGAACACGAGCGGACCTACGGCGACCGTGTCGATTCCGGCCGGATCCGGCAGCTGTTCGTGAACCGGGGCGGCCACTGCCAGCACACCGCCGCGGAGGAACTGACGGCGTTGCGCGTGCTGCGGGAGCGCGTCGAGACCAGCCGCTGGCCGTCGACGTCACCCGAGCGGTTGAACGCCGAGGCGAACCGGTTCGGTCCGGAATTCCGTTTCCTCTACGACTGGTTGCATGGTGAAGGTGGCACCGCCGCACCCGCTTTCCGGCGATACCACCCGGCGCCGCTTCCTCGCTAGGGCCGATCGCGGAACCGGTCCGTCGCCTCCAGCAACGCGGCCAGGATGCCGGGCTCGTCGTACGCGTGCCCGGCATCCGGCACGATCACCAGCTCCGATTCCGGCCATGCCTTGTGCAGGTCCCACGCGGACACGGCGGGCGTGACGAGGTCGTACCGCCCCTGCACGATCACGCCGGGGATGCCCTTCAGCGCGGCGGCGTTTCGGATCAGCTGCCCCTCTTCGAGCCACCCGTTGTGCACGAAATAGTGGTTCTCGATGCGCGCGAACGCCAGCGCGTACTCCGGCACGGCGAAATCCGCCACCAGTTCGGGCCGGGGGAGCAGAGTCCCCGTCGCGGCCTCCCAGGTACTCCACGCGACGGCGGCGGGCCCGTGCACCGCGGGGTCGGGGTCGGCGAGCAGCTTCGCGTACAGCTCGACGGGATCGCCGTCGAGTCCGGCGATCGGCGCCGTGAACTTCTCCCACAGGTCCGGGAAGACGTTCGCCGCGCCACCCCGGTAGTACCAGTCCACTTCGGACGAACGCAGCGTGAAGACCCCGCGCAGCACCAGCTCCGTCACCCGTTCCGGGTGCTTCTCGGCGTACGCCAGCGCCAGCGTCGACCCCCAGGACCCGCCGAACACCTGCCACCGCGAGATGCCCAGCGACTCCCGCAGGCGTTCCATGTCGTCGACGAGATGCCAGGTCGTGTTCGACGAAAGATCGCCCGACGCCGAAGCGTGCGGCAGCGATCGCCCGCACCCGCGCTGGTCGAACAGGACGATCCGATAGGCGGACGGGTCGAACAGCCGGCGGTGGGACGGCGAGCAGCCGCCGCCGGGGCCGCCGTGCAGGAACACCACGGGCTTGCCGTCGGGGTTCCCGCATTCCTCCCAGTACACGAGGTTGCCGTCACCGGTGTCCAGGTGACCTGACGTGTGGGGCTCGATCTCCGGGTACATGTGCCTATCCTCGGGCACGCGGCGGGGTTCCCGGAGACGAGGTTTCATTCCCCGTGGTAGCGCAGGCCGGTGCGCTTCAGGACGACCCAGCGTTCACCGGGACGGTCCGCCACGACCGGATACCACCGCGGAGCGACCGCGGCGGTCAGCTCGCCACCTCGTTCGATGAGGGAGCTCACCGCGGGTTCACCCACCACGATGAGCGCGGACCAGTCGACATGCGCCAGCAGGTTGTCTTCGGTGACCCCGAAGCGGTCATCCAGAACGGTGACGAGGTCGTGCCCGGTGTCCGGCCCGGAGCGGACTTCGCCGACGTCGGGCACCTCTTCGACGACGGAATCGGGTTCGTCGTAGTCCTCGTCCTCCTCTTCCTCGTCTTCGCGTTCTTCGGACCAGACGTGGTGGTCGAGCCTTGAGATGGCGTTGCTCAGGTCGAAGGCCTGCTCGTCGGTCATGACCAGCGTCACGGTATGCCCGTCGGTCAACGTGAACGTCAGTTCGGCCTCCGGGTGGCCGCTGGTGCCCGGTTGCGCTTCGACCATGCCGGCCACGGTCCCGGCCAGCACCGTGGGCGCCGGGCTCGTGCCCCAGTCCAGCGACGGCAGGTTCGCGGCCATCTCCAGCACGCAGGTCGCGGCGGTCCAGAAAGCGTCCTTGTCGCGGAAATCCTTGCGGCTGCTGGTCAGGGTCCGTCCGCCGCCCAGCGGCTCGGTGCGGGCGTCGATCTGGCCGCGCCCGGTCGCGTTCTCCCAGATCGCGGTGACCGTGACCCGGTTGGCCAGGCGTTTGCGGTAGTTCTCGATATGGCCTTCCCTGGCGAGTTCCCAGCCGTTCACCGTCTCGGGCCAAGCGTCGTGCACTGCGGATTTCCTTTCCTGACGGGAAGACCCCCGGCCTCGGACGTGAGAGGTCCGGTGATCGTTCCCGGCTCGCTTGACAACCGCTGCGCCACCCGGTCTACTGGAGATATCGAACAAGCGTTCGAAGTGCCGCCTTCCCCGTGGCACGCCGGTTCCGTCCACAAAGGACGGTCTAGGTGTCGTGGGGAGGCGAGGTCCGGTGACAGCGGAGGTGGTCGAGGCGCGGGCCTTGCCGTTGGCGAGGCTGGCGGCTTTGCCAGGAGTGAGCACGGCCAGTGGCGTGGCTTCCGCGGCCGAACACGCGAGGACTACGGGAAGGGTGCTCCCGGTGTCCCCGGCGTTGTCCGGTCTGCTGCCCGCCGCGGGGCTCCGGCGCGGGAGCACCGTTTCGGTGCTGGGGTCCACGTCACTGATGCTCACCCTGCTGGCCGCCGCGACCGCCGGCGGTGCGTGGGCGGTCGCGGTCGGCCTGCCCGCGCTCGGGGTGGTCGCCGCCGCGGAACTCGGGGTCGAGGTGGGCAGGCTGGCGCTGGTCCCCCGTCCCGGTGCCGAGTTCCCGGCGGTGACCGCGGCGCTGCTCGACGGTTTCGACCTCGTGGTCGTCGGTCCGGGGCTCGCCCGGCCCGACGTGGCGAGAAGGCTGTCCGCCCGCGCGCGCAACCGTGGTTCGGTGCTGCTTTCGCTGGGCTCCTGGCCCGGTGCGGAGGTCGAGCTGAGCTGCCGTCGCTCGAGCTGGACGGGTTTCGACGGCGGGGGCGCGGGCTACCTGCGCACCCGTGAGGTGGAGGTACGGGCGGGCGGCCGGGGTGCGGCCGCCCGGCCGATGTCGGCCTTGCTGCGGTTCACCGGCGAGGGCGAAGTCGAGCGTGCCGACTTCCCCGCGACCAGGTGGGGGACGGCATGAACCCGCCTGTGCGCATGCTGGTGCTGTGGTGCCCGGACTGGCCCGCGGTCGCCGCCGCGGCCGTCGCGGGCGAACCCGTCGGCCGCCCCGCCGCGGTCTTCTCGGCGAACCGTGTGGTCGCCTGCACCGCGGTGGCCAGGGGATACGGCGTCCGTCGCGGGATGCGGCGGCGCGAAGCACAGTCCTGCTGCCCGGATCTGGCGGTCTTCGGCGAGGACGACGGTCGTGACGCCCGGCTCTTCGAATCCGTCGCACGGGCGGTGGAGGAGCTGGCCGTCGGTGTCGAGGTGGTCCGCCCGGGGATCGTCGCCGTCCCGGTCGACGGCGCGGCCGGTTACTTCGGCGGTGAGCACGGCCTGCTCGAAAGACTGGTGGACGAGGTGTCCGTGGCGGCGGGAGTGGAGAGCCAGGTCGGCGTCGCCGACGGCCTGTTCGCCGCGACGCTCGCCGCCCGCCGTTCGACGCTGGTCGAACCCGGTGGCACGGCGGAATTCCTGGCCCCGTTGCCCATCCGTGAGCTCGATCAGCCCGAGGCGGGCCGCGCCGAGCTGGTCACCCTGCTCAAACAGCTCGGCCTGCACACGCTGGGCGCCTTCGCGGCGCTCGACGAAAGCGACGTCTCCGCGCGCTTCGGAGCGGAGGGTGTGTTCGCGCACCGGCTGGCGCGAGGGCGGTCCGAACGGCCGCCGGCGCGCCGGCGGCCCCCACCGGAACTTTCCCTTGCGAAGGCGTTCGACCCGCCGATCGACCGGGTCGACGCGGCCGCGTTCGTGGCGAAAGGACTCGGCGAACGCTTCCACGCCGGGCTCGCCGCGCACGGGCTGGCCTGCACCCGGCTCGGCATCTACGCCACCACCGAGACCGGCGAACAGCTCGGCCGGGTGTGGCGCTGCGCCGAACCGCTGACCCCGCTCGGTGTCGCGGACAGGGTGCGCTGGCAGTTCGAAGGCTGGCTGAAAGCCAAGGAGCGCCCCAACTCCGGTGTCGTGCGGTTGCGGCTGGAGCCGGAGGAGACGGTCGAAGGGCGGTCGCTGCAGCTCGGGTTGTGGCAGGCGGGCGCGACGGGCGTGCTGCGTCCATCCACAGAGGACGAGGACCTGTCCGGTGAACGGGCAGGCCGCGCGCTGGTACGGGTGCAGGGGCTGCTCGGCCCGGAGAGCGTCTTCACCGCGGTGCTCGACGGCGGCCGCGACCCCGCCGAGCGGGTCCGGCTGGTGCCGTGGGGCGACAGGCGGGAGAAATCGGCGCAGGCGGACGCGAACTGGGCGGGACGGCTCCCGTCGCCCTCCCCGGCGACGGTGTTCGCCCGTCCGGTGCCCGCTCAGGTGCTGGACGAGAACGGGCGCGTCGTGGAGATCACCGCGCGGCGCCGGGTCACCGCCGCTCCGTTCCTCGTGAGTTTCGAGGGTGGTGAGCCGCGCGAGGTGATCGCCTGGGCGGGGCCGTGGTTCGTCGGTGTCCGGGCCGGGGCGGGGCACGCCCGGTCGGGGACCCGGATGCGGTTGCAGGTGCTGCTGGCCGACGGGCAGGACGACGAAGAGGCGGTGCTGCTGCGCTTCGAGCACCACAAGAATCCGATGTGGACACTGGAAGGGAAGTACGACTGACCATGGACGAGGAGTACACGCGGCTGGTGCGACGCTGGCTGGAGGAGCCTGCCATCCCGGTACAGCGTGCCGAATTGGACACGGCTTGGGCGGCGTGCGTCCCGCGCGCGGAAGTGTTCGTCCCCGCGCCGAGAAGCTCGACCGAGAACCGGTGACCGATGGGCTGGAACAACCCTCGCGGCCATGGAAGGACCTCGCCCGCGAGCTCGCGGGCGAGGTGCCGCCCGGCGACGGCGGGGACAGCCCCGCCTGGAGCGCCAAGCGGCAGGGTTACCAGCCGCCCGCGGATCTGACCGGGCTGATCGGTGACGACGACGGCGCCACCGCGCGCCGGGTGCCGTACGCCGAACTGCACTGCCATTCGAACTTCAGCTTCCTCGACGGGGCGAGTCATCCCGAGGAGCTGGTGGAGGAGGCGGCGCGGCTGGGCCTGGACGCGATCGCGCTCACCGATCACGACGGCATGTACGGCGTGGTGCGCTTCGCCGAAGCGGCCAGGGAGCTGGGCGTGCACACCGTCTTCGGCACGGAGCTCAGTTTCGGCCTTTCGGGGCCGCAGAACGGGTTCACCGATCCCGAGGGGGAGCATCTGCTCCTGCTGGCCAAGCAACAGGAGGGATATCTGAGCCTGAACCGGGCGATCACCGCCGGGCAGTTGTACGGCTTCGACAGACAGTCGTTGTCCCCCAAGGAAAGGGCGGAGAAGGGCAGGCCGGTCTACGACCTGCGCGCGGTCGCCGAAGAGGTGCGCGGGAAATGCGTGGTACTCACCGGTTGCCGCAAGGGCGCGGTGCGCAAAGCGCTCGTCACCGACGGTCCCGCCGCGGCCGTCGTGAGGCTGAAGGAGCTCATCGACTGCTTCGGCCGGGAGAACGTCTACGTCGAGCTCATCGACCACAGCCTTCCCCTGGACAGCACGCACAACGACCTGCTGAGCGAGATGGCCGACGAGTTCGGCCTGCCGACGGTCGCGACCACGGCAGCGCACTACGCCCGGCCGGAGCGGGCGCCGCTCGCCGACGCGCTCAGCGCCATCCGCGCCCGGCGAGGCCTGGAGGACATGGAGGGCTGGCTGCCCGCCGCGGGGACGGCGTTCCTGCGGTCGGGGGAGGAGATGGCCGAGATCTTCGCGCGGTACCCGGGCGCGGTGCAGCGGGCGGCGCTGCTCGGCCGGGAGTGCGCGTTCGAACTCCATCACCTCAAGCCGGAACTGCCGCCGTTCGATGTCCCGAAGGGGCACGCCACCGAAGCGTCCTACTTGCGGTACCTCACCAAGAAAGGCGCGGAGGAGCACGAGAAGAACAAGGACGAGGAGTACCGCGAAAAAGCCCGCAAGCTGATCGACCACGAACTGGACATCATCGAAGAACTGGGCTTTCCCGGCTACTTCCTGATCGTCTGGGACATCGTGAACTTCTGCCGGACCAACAACATCCTCTGCCAGGGCCGGGGATCGGCGGCGAACTCGGCGGTCTGCTACGCGCTCGGCATCACCAAGGTCGACGCCGTGCGTTACGGCCTGCTCTTCGAACGGTTCCTCGCCCCGGATCGCGACGGCTACCCGGACATCGACCTCGACATCGAATCCGACCGCCGTGAGGAGGCGATCCAGTACGTCTACGAGAAATACGGGCGGCTGAACACCGCGCAGGTGGCGAACGTGATCACCTACCGGGCGCGGTCCGCGGTCCGGGACGCGGCGCGGGCGCTGGGGTACACGCCCGGCCAGCAGGACGCGTGGAGCAAGCAGATCGACCGCTGGGGCGCGTTGCGGGCCACGGAAAAGGACCATGATCACGACATTCCGGAAGAGGTCGTGGAACTCGCCTGCGCGCTCGAAGACTTCCCTCGGCATCTGGGCATCCATTCCGGCGGGATGGTGATCTGCCGTCAGCCGGTGAGCGAGGTCGTCCCGATCGAATGGGCCCGCATGGAGAACCGCAGTGTCGTGCAGTGGGAGAAGGACGACTGCGCCGCCGCCGGGCTGGTCAAATTCGATCTGCTCGGGCTCGGGATGTTGTCGGCGCTGCACTACATGATCGATCTGGTCCGTGATCACAAGGGGGAAGAGGTCGACATCTCCGAATTGGATCTCAAGGATCAGAACATCTACGAAATGCTCTGCCGGGCCGACGCGATCGGCGTCTTCCAGGTGGAGAGCCGGGCGCAGCTGGCCACGCTGCCCCGCTTGCGCCCCAAGAAGTTCTACGATCTGGCGGTCGAGGTCGCGCTCATCCGCCCCGGTCCGATCCAGGGCGGTTCGGTGCATCCCTACATCCGGCGCAAGAACGGCCAGGAGAAATGGGATTTCGACCATCCGAAACTGGCCAACGCGCTGGGAAAGACCCTCGGTGTCCCGCTGTTCCAGGAACAGATGATGCAGATCGCCCTCGACATCGCCGATTTCACGCCGGCGGAGGCGGATCAGTTGCGGCACGCCATGGGGGCGAAACGGTCCGAACAGAAGATGGAGCGGCTCAAACGCCGTTTCCTCGAAGGCGCCGCGAAGAACGACGTGGAAGGCGAGCTTGCCGAGAAGATCTTCGGCAAGCTCAAGGCGTTCGCGAATTTCGGCTTCCCGGAGAGTCACGCGCTGAGTTTCGCCCTGCTGGTGTTCGCGAGCGCGTACTTCAAGTACTACCACCCGGACGCTTTTCTGGCGGGGTTGCTGCGCGCGCAGCCGATGGGGTTCTACTCGCCGCAGTCGCTGGTGGCCGACGCGCGGCGCCACGGGGTGCGGGTGCTCGGCCCGGACATCAACGCGAGTCTTCCGCACGCGACGCTGGAACCCTTGCCGGAAGGGGAAGAACTGCTCGCCGTGCGGGGTGGGCTGTCCACCGTGCGGATGATCGGCGAGAACCTGGCGAAGACGATCGTCGAGGAGCGGGAGCGCGGCGGCCCGTTCGCGGATCTGTCCGAGGTCGCCCGGCGGGTACGGCTGACCAAACCTCAGGTCGAAGCGCTTGCCGCGGCCGGTGCCTTCGGTTGTTTCGGCGAGAGCAGGCGAAGCGCGCTCTGGGCGGCGGGCGCGGTCGCCGACGAAAGCCTGGAGAAACTGCCAGGGCTCATCACCGGGGCCAAGGCGCCGATGCTGCCGGGGATGGACGAAATCGACATCGCGGCCGCGGACGTCTGGGCCACCGGGGTGTCGCCGGACAGCTTCCCGACCCAGTTCATCCGGGAGCACCTCGACGAACTCGGCGTCGTCACGGCGGCGGGCCTGCGCGAGATCCCGCACGGCGCACACGTGCTGACCGGTGGCGCGGTGACCCATCGCCAGCGGCCGGCGACCGCGGGCGGCGTCACGTTCATGAACCTCGAAGACGAGACGGGGATGATCAACGTGATCTGCACGATGGGGGTGTGGCAGCGCTACCACCGGGTCGCCCGCGGCAGCCCCGCGCTGCTGGTCCGAGGTGTGGTCGAGCGCACCGGCGAGGTGGTGAACGTCCTCGCCGAACAGATCCGGCACCTGCCGTTGCGGATCACCGCCAAGTCCCGTGACTTCCGCTGAACCCTCTTGACGATCATCGGGAGACCGTGCTGAAGTGTTTCCAGCGTCGCAGTGCACCCGGCAAAGAGACCGTCGCGGGCATGGAGGCGCCGGACCATGGGAAATCATGGAAACCCCTTCTCGGACGGACGGCCGGTTGACGGCGTTCGGAAATCAACTCGTTCAGGTTCACAACTGGCTGCGTAAAGAGCTGGCCGCGCTGCACGACGACCTCGGGTCGGTCGCGGCGGGGCGCGCCGAGCGGCTGCGCGACCTCCGCGCGCATTGCCTTACCTTCTGCTCGGCGCTGACCAGACATCACACCGGTGAGGACGGCGGAGCTTTCCTTGTGCTGGCGGAGAAATTCCCCGCACTGCGGCCGTCGCTCGAAGAGCTCGCGCACGACCACGAGGTCATGACCGGGATCATCGAACGGCTCGAAGAGCTGGTCGCCGGGGTCGGCCCCGGGTCGAGTGAGGCCGAGATCCTGCATGTCCAACGGGAGCTGGACGGCCTCACGGCGATCATGGAGACGCATTTCCGCTACGAAGAGAAGCGGATCGTCGAGGTGCTCAACTCGCTGGACATGCCGGAGTGGCAGGAGTCGAAGCCGCCTTTCCTGCTGAAATCGCATTAGGACACGAGCTGTCCTATACGGGCTCTAGCGTTCTTCTCATCGCACACGACGACTGAGGAGAACCCTGATGAGCAACCCGATCCCCGATGGCTACCACTCGGTCACCCCGTGGATCATCTCGCGAGACACCGCGGGCGTGATCGACTTCCTGAAGCGCGTATTCGACGCCGAGCCCATCGGAGACCCGGTGTACGTCGAGGGCGGGAAGATCGGGCACGCGGAGGTCCGGATCGGCGATTCGGTCGTCATGCTGTTCGATTCGCGGGACCACTGGGTCGACACTCCGGCGTACCTGCGGCTCTACGTCGAAGACAGCATCGAGACGCAGCGCCGGGCGATCGAGGCGGGCGCCAAAGAGGTCACGAAGCAGACCGAACTCTTCTTCGGCGACCGTGTCGGCCGGGTGCTCGACCCGTTCGGCAACCTCTGGTGGATCCAGACCAGGGTGGTCGACCTCGACTACCCGGAGATGGAGCGCCGGATGAACGATCCGAAGTTCATCGAGGCCATGAACTATGTGGCGAGCTCGGAGATCATCCCGAGCCGCTGATTTCGGTAGGGTGGTGATCGCGACGCGGAGGTGAGCCGGTGGAGCACCACCCACTCCGGGGCAACCCCGGGGAGTACGAAGACAGCGAGACAAGGCGCCCCGCGCGAGAGCGGCATGCTTCGCTTGCGGGTCCGCGCGGATGACAGGAGAAAGAGTCACCTCCGCGTCGCTCCTCGAACCCCAGCCGGTCTGGCGATTCCAGGTGGCCCGTTGGGCGACCTTCGACGACTGCGCCGCCGCCCTCGACCTGACGCCCGGCGAGCTCTCGTGGTTCGCCGACGCGAAGGACTGGAACAGACGTGCCGCCGATCCGGTCCGGCACTACACCTATCGCTGGATTCCGACCGCTTCTGGCGGAGTGCGGCTCATCGAGCGGCCGAAGCCACGGATCGCCGAACTGCAACGCCGGATCGTGCGGCACGTCGTCGACGCGCTGCCGGTGCACGAGGCGGCGCACGGATTCCGGCGCGGCCGGTCGCCGATGTCGTGCGCGGCACCGCACGTGGGTCGGGAAACCGTGGTCAGGATGGACCTCGAAGGGTTCTTCCCGGCGGTGTCCGCGCGCCGGATTTCGGCGCTGCTCGCCCTCGCGGGGTATCCACCCGCAGTGGCGGAAGCGCTGGCGGGCGTGCTCACCACGGCCGTTCCTCCGGACGTCCTCGCCACCGTGCCAGGGGGACGGCGAACTCCGGCGCGCGTGCGGCTGCTAAGCAACCTGGCGGCCACGCATCTTCCGCAGGGCGCGCCGTCCTCGCCCGCGGTCGCGAACGCGGTCACGCACCATCTCGACCGGCGGCTCGACGGCCTCGCCCGTGCGCTGGGCGCGGTCTACACGCGGTACGCCGACGATCTGGCGTTCTCCGGGGATTCCCTGCCGCTGCATCGGTTGCTGCCAGGGGTCCGGCGGATCGTGACCGACGAAGGCTTCCGGCTCCGGGACGACAAGACGTCGATCGCCGCCGCGCACCAGCGGCAACGGGTCGCGGGACTGGTGGTCAACAGCGCGCCCGCCGCGACACGTGCCGACTACGACGCCCTGCGCGCGCTGCTCCACAACTGCGTCCGGACCGGCCCGGAGGAGCAGAACCGGGCCGGTCATCCGGACTTCCGCGCCCATCTGCTCGGCCGGATCGGCTGGATCGCCGCGTCGTCCGAGCGCCGGGCGGCGAAGCTGCGCGACTTGTTCGGCGGGATCACCTGGACGTGAGCGGGTATGCGATCCTGGACGGGTGATCGAGACTGCGGAGGACTACCGAGAAGCCGTTCTTTCCGAGCAGTGGTGGGAAAAACGCAGTTTCGTCGGTTGTGATTTCACCGAAGCCGACCTGCGCGGGCTGCGCACCCAGGGCTGCACCTTCGACCAGTGCGACTTCACCAAGGTCGACTTCGAAGGCTCGCGGCACGAGGCGTCCGCGTTCCGCTCGTGCACCTTCGACCGCAGTGTGCTGGCGAGTACGCGGTGGAGTTCCTGCTCGATGCTCGGATCGTCCTTTGTGGACTGCCGGTTCCATAAGATCGCCTTCACCGAATGTGATCTCTCCCTGGTCTCGCTCGGCAAGGCGCGTTTGTCCAAAGTGGACCTGGGTGGCCTGCGGCTGCGTGAGGCGAACCTGCTCGACGCGGACCTGACCGGTGCCGACCTGCGCGGTGCGGACCTGACCGGCGCCCGGCTGGCGGGCGCGAAGCTCGAAGGCGCGGACCTGCGCGGCGCGCGGCTCGACGCCAACGGCCTGGTGCAGGCGAACCTCTCCGGTGTGCACGTGGACACCGAGACCGCGATCGCCTACGCCGCCGCGCACGGCCTCGTCATCCACTGACCCCACACGCTATGAAAGGTCCTTTCCTCGCAAAATTTGCGAGGAAAGGACCTTTCATAGCGCTTGCGGGTGCTAGTCGATCGGCGGTTCGCCCGGGTCCAGCTCGATGAGGTCACCCTCGGCGAGCAGTTCCTCGATGGACGCGGGGAGCAGGTACGCGGACCCGCCACCGGGCTGGTTGAACCACGGGATCGCGACACCGGCGAGGGCTTCGAGCGGACGCTGCACGCGATAGACATGGTACGGCCGGTTCACCCACTCCGGCACGAGCGAGCGCTCCTCGAACGGCGTCCCTGCCGCGTAGGTCAGGTTGCCGTTCGGGCCGCCGAAGCGGTCCAGCTCGCTGCCGGCGGGCAGCTCACGCAGCTCCTTGCCGCGGAACAGCGTCAGCGGCGGCTCACCGTTGAGCGGCGAGATCGGCCAGTTCTGCTTGGCGTCGGGTGCCCCGGCGCTCGCCGCCGCGGCCGGACGGGCCGGTTCCTCGCGCCGCACCGGCGGCGGCGTCACAGGCGGCGTCACCGGCGGCTCGCGCCGCGGCGGCGCGGGTGGCGGGCTCGCCAGCACCGGGTTCGGCCGCGCCGGGGGAGCGGGCGGGACCGGCGCGGGGGCGGGCTCGTCGTCCACATCGTCCCCGAGCAGCTCTTCGGCCGTCGTGAACGCGGTCTGTTCCTGTGCCGGGATCGATTCCCGCGGCGGCACCGGATGCGAACCGGTGGCGATCTCAGGGGACAGTGTCGCCATCACGGGCGGCGACGGCGCCTCCTCGACGGGTTCCTCCTCGGCGGCGGGCTGTTCCGCGGGAGGCGGAGCGCCGTTCGGGTTCAGCAGGACCTTGCCGAGCATGAACGCGGCCGCGTCCTCGGCGTCGCCGAACACCGCCGGATTGGTCAGCTTCCCGTCGTACCAGCCGACCCGCCAGCCGCCGCCGTCGACCTGCTCGACGCTCCAGCCGTGCTCGGTGGGCGAGCCGATGCGATAGACGTCGCCGGGCACGTCGAGTTCGTCGAACTTCGCCTGCAGCTCGTTCAGCACCGGCTCGGGGTGCTCGACGCGTCGCTGCGGCGTTTCCTCACGTCGGGGCGCGAGCTCCGGCTGGGGCACGGGGGCGGTAGCAAAGGTCCCCCGCTCCTGCGGCGGGGCGTCGACCTGCGTGACCTCGGTGTCCGACGGCGGGGGCGCCACGTTCGGCTCCGCGTCGTGCGTGAGGAGAGGCAGCGCGGGACCCGCGTCGGCCTGCTCGACCGGCGTGTACCCGGTCGTCGTCTCCTCTTCGGGGGGCGCGTACGGCTGGTCTTCGTCCTGCCGGGCGTACGCGTCCTGCTCTTCCTCGACCGGCGGCTGCTCGTAGGCGTCGACCTGCGGGTCCCGCGCATACGTGGTGGCCTCCGGGTCGGCCCGAGGTTCCGGCTCGGGTGCGCCGCCCTGCCGCTCCTCGTCGGTGAAGACGTCCTGCTCGGACTCGTGGAACCGCGCCTCGTCGTGCGCGTACTGGTCTTCGTAACCGGCTTCGTACTGCTGCTCGGCGGCGGCTTCGTGGAAGTCCTGCGCCTGGTAGTCCTGGGTGTCGTAGTCGTCTTCGTACCGCTGGGCCTGCTCGGCCTGGTCCGGGACGCCTGTCCCGGCGGAGGGGACGGCCGCCGCCGCGGCGACCGGAGCGGCGGCCGCGGCGGCCACCGCCGCCTGGTCCGCGCCCTGCTGATGCGGCGGCGGGACGGGCGGCTGGGCGGCCGCCTGGTTCGGGCCGGGACCACCGGGTCCGGCCTGACCGGGCGCTGCCTGCTGCTGGGGCGGCACCGGGCCGCTCTGCGGAGGCCCCTGCGGAGGCGGACCCGCGGGCGAGCCGTTGTTGGGCCCACCAGGTCCACCCGGTCCGCCGGGGCCACCCGGGCCGTTGGGACGCTGCTGCGGAGGCTGGCTCCCCCTGGTGAGGTACCCCGCCGCGGCCTGCAGCGTCTGGCCGTCGACCTCGGGAAGCGTGAAGTCGTTCTGCCGGACGTGCTCGATCAGATCGAGCTCCGGCGAGACGCCGTACTGGCGCAGGTAGAAGTTCACGGCGGCGGGCCAGATCCACTGCCCATCGCTGTGGAAGGCGACCGGGACGGTGGCCTCGGGGGTCTGCGCGAGCCGGTCGATGTCGTAGCCGCGTTCGGTGACCACCAGCGGCGCGTGGTCGAGATACTCGAGCAGCCTGTCCTGCTCCTCGATCTCCAGGTCGGGCCGGTTGATCACCGGACGCCCGGCCGGGCCGATGGTGTCGAAGATGCGGGCGATACGGAAATGCGGCCCTGGCTGCTCGGGGCCGAGGCCGGACATGCGCCGGATCAGCCATTCGGGCACGTTCTCCTCGGAGCGGGGGAACATGCGCAGTTCGTCGGAGAGCGCCTGCGGAGGCGGCGCGAGGCGCCACTGGGGCTCGTCGCGGTTGTACTCGAGGTTGTAGCTGGACGGGTGGTCGAGCTGGTAACGGGCGTTGAACCAGGTGCCGCGGCCGTCGCGGTACATCCCGGCACGGAGCCTGCCGAACAGCGTCGCGATGTCGTGCGTCGCGACCCATTCGTGCGAGGTGCCGTCCTCGGTGATGATCTCGCCGGTCATCTCGTGGTACCTGCCGACGGCTCGGTACTCGGCGGTCACCTTCCGCCAATCACGCGGAGCGGCCCGCAGCAGGGCGAGGCCGATCTGTTTGACCAGGGTGTCCTGCTCGGTCGCGTTCAACTGAGTCGTCGGTTGTGCCACGGTCACATTTTGACCGTATCCGCGCTCGTGTGCACCCCGCATGTGGGTTTTGCCGCTATTGACTGTCCGGAAGACGCCCTGACCTGGTGCCGGGTCACTCACCCGGGATACTGACCGAGTGAACCGAATCGCCCGCGAGACCCTGAAGGACGAGGACTGATGGCGGTGGCCGGACAACGGCGTGACCGTGGGGCACTGCTCCATCACCTGCCGTTCCTCCTGGTGATGCTGGTGGTGGCGGTCGCCGCCCTCCGGATCGGCCAGTACCACTGGCGGCAGGGGGCCGCGCTGATCGGCGGCGCGTTGCTGCTCGCCGGCCTCCTCCGGGCGGTACTGCCCGAGGCGAAGGCCGGGTTGCTGGCGATCCGGGGCAAACCGGTCGACGTCCTGACCTACGGCGCGCTTTCGGTCCTGATCCTGTTCATCGCCTTCACGATCACCGGCGGCCCCCTGTCCTGAAGTACATGAAGGCCCCCTTCCTGTACCTAGGCGCAAGGAAGGGGGCCTTCATGTACTTGGCTCAGGAAGCCATGGCGGGGGCGAGCCGGGCTTCACGGCGGTCCATACCGCCGGACACCACGGCCAGCGAGAGCCCCAGGACGGCCAGTGACGCGCCGACCCAGTTGGGCGCGACCAGGCCGAGTCCGCCCGCGATCACCAGACCGCCCAGGTAGGCGCCGATGGAGTTCGCGATGTTGAACGCCGACTGCACGGCGGCCGAGACCAGCGACGGCGTCCCGCCCGCCTTCTCCATGATCCTGGCCTGCATCATCGGGCCGATCATGAAGCCGGCTAGACCGACGAAGAAGATCGTCACCGCCGCGCCGACCTTGCCGTTCGCGGTGAAGGTGAAGATCGCCAGTACCGAAGCGAGCCCGATCAGCGAGACGTAGAGGCTCGGCATCAGCGCCTTGTCGGCGAGCCTGCCGCCGAGGTAGTTGCCGATCGTCATGCCGACCCCGGCCAGGGAGAGCAGCAGCGTGACGTGGGACGGCGAGTAGCCGGTGACGTCTGTCAGCATCGGCGCGATGTAGGACAGGCAGGCGAACACGCCGCCGAGGCCGAAGGTGACGATCGCGAGCGCGAGCCACACCTGCGGGCGACGGAAGGCGCCGAGTTCGCCGCGCAGCGACGGCTCGACCGGTTTGCCCTGGTGGGGGACCAGTTTCGCGATCGCGGCCATGGCGAGCAGACCGATCACGGCGACGACACCGAAGGTCGCGCGCCAGCCGACCTTCTGACCGAGCAGCGTTCCCAGCGGCACGCCGACGACGTTGGCCAGGGTCAGGCCCATGAACATCATCGAGACGGCCTTCGCGCGCTCGCCCGGCTTGGCCAGGCTGGACGCGACGACCGCGCCGGCGCCGAAGAACGCGCCGTGCGGCAGACCGGCGAGGAAGCGGAAGGCAACGCCGAACTCCTGGTTCGGCGAAAGTGCGAAGAGGGCGTTGCCCAGGGTGAACAGGCCCATCATCGCCAGCAGCATCGTCTTGCGCGGCAGGCGGACGGCGGCGGCGGTGAGCAGCGGGGCGCCGACCACGACGCCAAGGGCGTAGCCGGAGATGAGGTAACCGGCGGACGGGATCGACACGCCGAAGTCCGCGGCGGCTTCGGGCAGCACGCCCATCATGACGAATTCGGTGGTCCCGATGCCGAAGGCACCGATGGCGAGCGCGAGCAGCGCGACGGGCACGGCTCTCCTTCCGGGGGTCGTACTTGGGTAAACGATTACTCGCCCCAGCGTCGCGGGTGGGAGCTGAATCGATTTAGGTCTCAGGCACAAAAGAAGACAGCGCGTGCGGCCTCGCTGTCCTGTGTCCAGTTCAACCGATCGAGGGGGCCTTTGTCATCCCGGTTTCGGGTGAGGCTGACCACCCTCAGCGCCGGGCGGCGAGCACGCCCTGGAGCAGGCCGGGGAAGAGTTCGTCGAGATCCTTGCGGCGCAACGAGTTGTAGCGGGCGGTGCCCTGCTGGCGGCCCATGATGATCCCCGCTTCGCGCAGCGTGCGCAGGTGATGGGTGAGTGTGGACTTGGTCACGGCGACGTCGAATCCGCTGCAGGAGATCTCGGTGCCCGACTCGGCCAGTTGGCGGACCATGTCGAGCCGCACCGGGTCCGCGAGCGCGGCTAGGACCGCCTCGATCCGGATGTCGTCCTGATCGGGATAGACGTACTGCTGCGTCGCGGCCATTCGTCCATAGTACGACGCCCCTCGAACTTCCAGCGAGTTCGTAGTACGGTCTCCATCGAACTACGACAACCATCGAACAACGACCCCATGTCGCCTTTAGCGGGCTAAACGCGATCCGGCGCCGACCTGCGTTTCGCGGGCTAAACGCGATCTGTGGGGTCTGGAGCTGGGGAGTCATGACCTTCGCACCACCCAGGACCGCGGTGCTGGCGCTCGGCACGTTCGCGGTCGGCACCAGCGGCTATGTCGTCGCCGGGCTGCTGCCCGCGCTGACCGGCGAGCTCGCGGTCTCCGAGACGGCCGCCGCCCAGCTGGTCACCGCCTTCGCCATCGCGTACGCGGTCGGCTCACCGCTGTTCGCCGCGGTCACCGGCCGCTGGGAGCGGCGCACGCTCCTGGTCGCGGCCCTCGTCGTCACCGCCATCGGCAACGCCCTCGCCGCCCTCGCGCCCGGCTACGTGACCCTGCTCCTCGCCAGGGTCGTCACCGCGATCGGCGCGGCGGTCTTCACTCCGGCCGCGAGCGCCGTCGCCGCCGAGCTCACCTCGCCGGAACGCAGGGGCCGCGCGGTCGCGCTAGTCTTCGGCGGGCTCACCGTCGCGACGATCCTGGGTGTCCCGCTCGGCAGCGTCCTTTCGCAGAGCGTCGGCTACCAGGCCGTCTTCGCACTCGTCGCGACCTTCTCGCTTCTCGGCGCCTTCGCGGTCCGGCTGGTCCTACCCGCCGTCCCAGCGCCGCCTCCGGTCCGGCTGGCCGAACGGTTCACCGTCGCCAAGGATCCGCGCGTACTCGCCATGCTCGGCGCGACCGTGCTCGGCTGCCTCGCCGCGTTCTCCGTCTACACCTTCATCTCGCCGGTCCTGTCGGCCACGGCGGGCGTCCACGGCACGACGGTCAGCCTGCTGCTGTTCGTCTACGGCGCGGGCGGCGCGCTCGGCAACGTCCTCGGCGGCCGCGCGACCGACCGGTGGGGCGCCAGGGGACCGCTGCTGGTCGTGTTCGGTGGGATCACCGTGGTGCTCGCGCTGCTGCCACTGGTGGCGACCACTGTGGCGGGCGCGGCCGTCGTCCTCTTCCTCTGGGGCCTGGCCACCTGGTCGATCAACCCGCCGATCCAGCACCGGCTGATCGAGCTGTCCCCGCGGAACGCCGGGCTCGTCCTCTCGCTCAACGCCTCCGCGATCTATCTCGGCGTCGGCCTCTCCGGCCTGGTCGGAGGAGCGGTGCTGAGCGGCGGCGGGCCGCTCCTGCTGCCCGAGATCGCGGCGGTGCTGACCGCGCTCGGCGCGGCCGTGGTCGTGGCCGGCTGGCGGAGCCGCGTGCCGCGGCCCGCCTTGGCCGAGTGACGACTACTCGGCGCGAGTCTGGACTTCGCAGTCGGGGCCGGGGAACACCAGCCCTTCGTGTCCGTCCGCGAACCGGACGAGATACGGCGGGGCACCGTGCTCGCCGCGTACCTCGAGGATCTCACCGTGCTGCTCGGCCGAGCCGACCGTGCGCCCGTGCACGTGGATCTCGTCTCCGACGGTCGCCTGCATGAGAAATCACCTCCGACGCCTACAAGGTTAGGAGCGTCGGGGTGATTCTCGCTACAGTGTCCTCATGATCCTCGAAATCCTTGGAGGCGCGACGCCTCACGTCCGGTGAGCCCGTCGATCCGGGTCCGCACGCCTTCGGAACTGCGCGCGGCCAGAAGAAGGAAAGCCCACTCCTGTTGGGGACATCTCGTCGCCGCGCCGCTGTGGCCACTGCACGGAGCGAACCTCGGCACCCTTTTGCGAACCTGTGACGCGGTGGGGGCCTGCCTCGCCGTGCCGCGGTTTCCGTGGGTGCCCGAGGCGCTGCGCAGGGGGAACACGTTGCGCCGTCCGGCCTGTGTGCACTGGGTGCACGATCCGCCGGGCTGGCTGACGCGGGAAAGGGCCGCGGGTACGGCGATCGTCGGTGTCGAACTCGCCGACGAGGCCGTGCGTCTCGCCGATCTCGCGCCCGCGCGGGGGCGGACGATCGCCGTGCTCGGCCATGAGCAGCAGGGCATTCCGCCGGACGCGCTCGGCCTTCTCGACACCGTCGTCGAAATCCCCATGGTGGGTACCGGCGCGAGCCTCAACGTCGCCGTCGCCGGCAGTCTCGTCCTGTACAAATTGGCGGGACTGCTGTGACCGTCGCCGATAGGCTGCCCGGATGACCGACGTACTCGACAAAGTCGCCGGGAAAAGCGGCGAACTGGTGCTCCGCCGGGCCGGGGCCGATTTCGAGGTCATCGCCAACGGCGTCTTCCTGATGGACACCCGGAACGGTGAATCCGAACGGTTGCTCGTGTCGGTGGCGGCGGACCTGGTGCCGGGCAAGGCGCGCATGCTGATCGGCGGCCTCGGTGTCGGCTATTCGCTGCGCGCCGCGCTGGATCATCCCGGTGTCGGCGAGGTCGTGGTCGTCGAGCGCGAGCCCGCCGTGATCGGCTGGAACCGTGAGGGCCCGCTCAGGGAAGTCCACGGCGACGCCCTGTCCGACGACCGGGTCACCGTCGTCGAGGCCGATCTGGTGAAGTGGTTGCGCCGGACGGAAGAACGGTTCGACGCGCTGTGCCTCGACATCGACAACGGTCCTGAGTGGACGGTCACCGACGGGAACGCGAAGCTGTACCGGAACGAAGGCCTCGACATGCTCGCCGCGCGGCTGCGGCCCGGCGGGGTGCTCGGGGTGTGGAGCGCCGAGTCGGTGCCGTCGTTCGCGAAGCGGCTCCGGACGCGGTTCGGTGAGGTGCGCGAGCTGAAGATCCCAGTGCCGCAGGGAGAACCGGACGTGCTGTGGTTCGCGCGGGTGTAGCGGACGCCGTGCGGGTCAACGCCCGCTGGTGCGACACGGTGTGCCGGACGGGCACCTTCACTGCCCGCGTCTGGAAGTCGGCCCGCCGGACACCACCGATGTATCCGGACGCGATGACCCTGACCCCGGACGCGACGGCGGCGGAGTTGCTGGACGGAATCGACACCTCGCCGGGCTGCGCGGTGAAGGACAGCTTCGCCTGCCTTGATCTCGCGCCGCTGGGTTTCGAGGTGCTTTTCGAGGCCACCTGGATCACCTGTACGGCGGAGCCACCGCTCGAACCGGGCTGGTCCCGGGTAGCCGACCCCTTCGACGACCCGTCCGTCGCCGTGTGGGCGAGCGGTGCCGCCGGAGTGACGGCCAACCAGGACGGCGACTTCGCCGGACTGTCCAATTTGTACACTCAGGGCGACCTGGACGACGCCTGGCGCGGCGCGACCTCGGCCGTCGCGGCCAGCTTCCCCGGTTTGCCGATCACCGGCTACGAACGCGGCGAGGATCTCGACGCCGCCCTCCGCAACGGCTACACGGCGCTGGGTCCGCTGCGGGTCTGGCTGAAATGATCGCCTCATGGAGATCACGACCTGGCACCTCGAGCAGACCTCACCGGACGAGCTGAGCGCGGCGAAACCGCCGTCCGTCCCGGTGACGGTCACCCGCGCCGAGCTGGTCAGCCCGGAATTGAACCGCTACCTCTACACCGCCGTCGGCGGCGACTGGTTCTGGATCGACCGGCTCGGCTGGACGTGGACGCAGTGGGTCGAGTGGCTGGACAGGCCGGGCGTCGAGACCTGGGTGGCCTACGCGCAGGGGACGCCGTGCGGTTATTTCGAGCTTGACGGCAGCGCGGATGGCGAGGTCGAACTCGCGTATTTCGGCCTGATGTCGTCGTTCGTCGGCAAGGGCGTCGGCGGGCACCTGCTGACCGTCGCGTTGCGGGAGGCGTGGGCGCTCGCGGAGCGCTGGCCGGGCAAGACGCCGACGCGCCGCGTCACGGTCCACACCTGCACCACGGACGGTCCGGCCGCGCTCAAGAACTACCAGGCCCGCGGCTTCCGGCTGGTCCGCACCGAGGTCGAGCAGGCTGAACTGCCCGCCGAGACACCGGGACCGTGGCCGGGAGCCGGGAAGAAGTAGCTACTTCGCGGGCGCCTTGGCAGCGGCCTTCGCCGCCTTCTTGAACGCGCGCACCTCGCCGAGGGTCTTCGCGTTGGTGACGTCGGCGATCGAGCGCCGTGAGCCGCGGTCGCCGTACGCGCCCGCGGCCGCGCGCCAGCCCTTGGGCTGCACGCCGAGCTGTTTGCCGAGCAGCGCGAGGAAGATCGCGGCCTTCTGGTCGCCGTAGCCGGGCAGCGCCTTGAGGCGTTTAAGCACTTCGGGGCCGTCCGGCTTGGGGCGTCCGGACGTCCAGATCCGGGAGGCGTCGCCGTCGTAGACCTCGACGACGTGCTGCGCGAGATCCTTGACCCGGCGGGCCATCGAGGCGCCGTAGCGGTGGATCGCGGGTGGGATCACGCACAGCTCGACGAAGGTCTCGGTGTCCATCGCGTGGATCTTCCCGATGTCGAACCCGTCCATCCGGTCCGCGATCTTCTGCGGGCCGCGGAACGCGTGTTCCATCGGGAACTGCTGGTCGAGGAGCATCCCGACGAGCAGCGCGAACGGGTCTTCGGTGAGCAGCCGGTCCGCTTCCTCGTCCCCGACCAGGTGCAATGCGCGCGTCATGCGCCCAGGATCTCACGACCGGGCCGATCCGCGCGTCTTCATCCTTGTGGGTCGACCAGCAGTTCCGCGGCCGCCGTGGTGATGGCGGCCGAAACCGCCGCCAGCGCGGGGGAGTCGAGTTTCCACTGCTGCCAGAACAGCGGTACGTCGATCGGGTGATCGGGGTCGAGGCAGACGAAGCTGCCGTCGCGCAGCCGGTCGCCGATCTGCGCGAGCGGCACCATGCCCCAGCCCATCCCGGCCGCGACGGCGTCGAAGAACCCTTCGGACGACGGGACGTAGTGCCGCAGCCGGCTCGCGATCGTGCCGCGCTCGCGCGCGAAGCGGTCTTGGAGGTCGTCACGGCGGTCGAAGACGACGACGGGTGCTTCGGCGAGGTCGAGGTCCGTGCCGAGTGCCGGGCTCACGACGGCCAGGTAGCGCATGTGCCCGAGCCGGTGCACCGAACACCCCGCGACCGGATCGGGTGACGACGTCACGGCGGCCATCACCAGGCCCTCCCGCAGCAGGGTCGTGGTGTGGTCCTGGTCCTCGCGATGCAGTTCGAAGCAGATCTTGTGCTCGGGCGGCACCCTCGTGAGGGCGGGCAGGAACCAGGTCGCCAGCGAATCGGCGTTCACCGCGATCGTCAGCCGGACCGGCTCGTCGCCGGTGGTCAGGCCGAGTTCGGCCCGTGTGTCGGCCTCCAGCAGCGCCATCTGACGGCCGAACCGCACCACCGCCTGCCCGGATTCGGTGAGGCGCACCGGTTTCGTGCGGATCAGCAGGACCCGGCCGGTGCGCTGTTCGAGCGCCTTGACGCGCTGGCTGATCGCCGACGGGGTCACGTGCAGTGCCGACGCCGCCGCGTCGAACGTGCCTTCGTCGGCGACCACCAGCAGTGTGCGGACCAGGTCGAGGGGCAGATCTGTCATCACGAACGCTAATCTTACGTAAGAATCTTTAGCTGTACTGTTGACGAGTGGCTTCCTAGTGTTGTCCGCATGGGAGACGTTCTGTTCAGCGCGGTCGCCGGGTTCGGCGCCACCATGGCCCTCATCGTCGCGATCGGCGCGCAGAACGCCTTCGTGCTGCGCCAGGGCATCCGGCGCGAAGCCGTGCTCGTCGTGGTGCTGATCTGCATCTTCTCGGACGCCATCCTGGTCAGCCTCGGTGTCGGCGGGGTCGGCGCGCTGGTGGGGACGTCACCCGAAGCGCTGACCATCGTCGCGCTGGTCGGCGGCGCTTTCCTGCTCTGCTACGGCGCCCTCGCGGCCCGTCGCGCGTTCAAGCCGTCCGCGCTGGAGACCGGCGGCCCGGAGACCGGCGGATCGTTGCGCCGCATCGTGCTGACCACGCTGGCGATCACCTGGCTGAATCCGCACGTCTACCTCGACACCCTCCTCCTGCTCGGCGCCATCGCGGCCGGACACGGCAGCGACCGGTGGGCGTTCGGCGTGGGTGCGGTGTCGGCCAGCGTGATCTGGTTCCTCGCGCTCGGTTTCGGCGCCCGGCTGCTCAGCGGGTTCTTCCGCAAGCCTTCGTCGTGGCGGGTGCTGGACGGTCTGGTCGCCGCGACGATGATCGGCCTGGGGGTGGCACTGGTGGCCGGGGCCTGATCACGGCAACCGAGCCAGCATTTCGGCGGTGAGCACCAGATCGGCCGCGGCCGCCGAGTCACGAATCGTGGCGGGCCTCGTCGAGCCTGGGATCACGATCATCGACGGCGACTTGGCGAGCAGCCAGGCCAGGCAGACCCGTTGCGGGCTGACCCCGAGTTCTTCAGCCACGGCAAGGAATTCCCCGTCGATGCCGCGGAGCGGACCCCACGGCAGGTAGGCGAGGCCGAGTTCGGTGCACAGGGCCAGTTCCGGTTCGTGCGACAGATTCGCGGGCGCGTGCTCGTTCTGCACCGAAACGAGGGTCTCACCGAGGATGTCCCGCGCTTCGAGGATCTGCGCGCGGGAGACGTTGGAGATCCCGGCGAGGCGGATCTTGCCTTCGTCGGCCAGTTCCTTGATCGCACCGACGGACTCCGCCCACGGCACGTTCGCGTCGGGCTTGTGCAGCTGGTAGAGCCCGATGGCGTCGACGCCGAGCCGCTTCAGTGAGCCCTCGCAGGCGTTCCTGAGGTGCGCGGGAGTCCCGGTGACGGTCCACGAACCGTCACCGGGACGGCCGCGACCGCCCTTGGTGGCGACGAGCACCGCGTCCGATCCGCTGTGGATGGACAGCGCGTCGGCGATCAGCTCCTCGTTGTGCCCGATTTCGCCCGCGTGCCAGTGGTAGGAGTCGGCCGTGTCGATCAGCGTGACACCGGCGTCGAGCGCGGCGTGGATCGTGGCGATCGCGCGGTCGCGATCCGGGCGGCCCTCGATCGACAGGGGCATCGCGCCCAGGCCGATCGCGCTCACTTCGACATCTCCGATGCTGCGGTAACGCATGTGGGTCAAGCCTTTCTGACGTCTTCGATGGCTTCGGCGAGCCAATCGGTGGTGGTGGAGAAGGAGAAACCGAGGCCGGTCGCACGTGAGGTGTCCAGGACGGCGTACCGGTCGAAGGAGAACGGTGAGGCCTCCCGCTCGACGACCCGGAACCGCGGCTCCGTGCTGATGGCGGCGGCGAGATCGAGCACCGACAGTTCGCCGTGCGAGCCGGCGTTGACCGGGCCGGTGAAGTCCGCGAGCGTCGCCCAGGTCAGGAAGTCCGCGATCTCACTCGCGTGGATGAAGGTCGACGGCCGCGGTTCGACGTGGACGTCCACGGCGTCCCCCGCGTCCAGCCGTTCGACGTAATGGCGCAGCCGCCCGGTGAAATCCGCGCCGCCGAGGACGTGCGCGACGCGCACCGAAACGAACGGTGTGTCCGCCGCCGCGAAGACCGTCTCGGCCTGCCGCTTGCCTTCGCCGTAGTCGTACGAAGGCGCCCCGAGGTCGACAGGCACGGGGGAGACCAGCGATTCGGTCATCGGCGTCTCCGTCCGGGCCTGGTCGTAGACCTCGATCGTGGACGTCATCACGTAGCGGTCCGCGCGGAACACGCGGCTCGCGATCTGCGCCTGGACGGGCGTGTAGCAGACCTGGTCGAGAACGACGTCGAAGGAGCGGGAACCCAGCGCGGCCTTCAGCCCGGCTTCGTCGTCGCGGTCCGCGATCAGGTGGGCGACGCCGCCGGGAGCAGGCGCGGACCCGCGGTTGAGGACGGTGACGTCCGCACCGGCGTCACGCAGCCGCTCGACCACCCCGCGGCCGAAGTACCGGCTTCCGCCGAGAACGAGCACTTTCTTCATGGTCACCAGTGTTACGGTGGCGATCCGGGTGGTTGAAGGGGAGAACATGGGCGAAACAGCGGAATCACTGAAAGATTCTCGGTCGAATCGTGGTTTCACTGAAAGCTCACTGGACGTGATCGACCGGCGACTCCTCGAACTTCTCCAGGAGGAGGGCCGCATCACCTTGAGCGAGCTCGGGCGTCGCGTTTCGCTGAGTCCCGCCGCTGTCGGCGAGCGCGTCAAGCGGCTCGAAGCCGACGGCACGATCACCGGCTACGCGGCGCTCGTTTCGCCGGCCGGGATCGGCCTGGGGCTGCGGGCGTTCGTGCGGATGGCGCCGCACAGCGGGTTCACCGTCCGGCACCCGCGGACGCGGAAGATCATGGACCGGCCGGAAATCCTCGAACTCCACCACGTGGTGGGCGAGGACTGCTGGATCCTGAAGATCGCCGTGCGCGACACCAGTCACCTGGAAGAGCTGCTGGAGGACCTCTCCGTGCTGGGCGCCACGACGACGTCGATCGTCATGTCCAGCCCGATCGAACGCCGAGTCCTGCTGCCTTTGTGATCAGCCCCAAGAACTGACGGGTGAGTCTGGTCGTTCTCCAGGTTCCGGTCGAGTAACCGGAGGCGGGGTATGCGGGCTCGGATCCTCACCACGCTGATCGGGTGGCGAAAGCGAGGTGCTGTTCCACCAAGCGCCGAAGCTCAAGGACGCCGGTTACTGCGTCTATTCGCTGAACTACGGCGCCACCGTCCTTGGCGGACAGTTGTTCGGCGGGCTCCCCTCGATGCGGAAGAGCGCCGTCGAGCTCGGCGTGTTCGTCGACCGTGTGCGGACGAGTACCGGCGCGGACAAGGTGAAGCATTTCGTCGGCTTCGGCTCGAACTTCAAGGGCACGTCGCTCGACGGCCTTTCCTGGCCGACGGCGTGTGCGGGCGTGCCGCGAATACCCGGCGCCGTCGGCGTTCCTCGACGATCTCGCCCGCGACGGCGTGACCGTGCCGGGGCCGACTTACACGAGCATCGTGAGCCGCCACGATCGAGTGTGTGCTGGACGAACCGGGCGTGACCGACATCGTGCTGCAGGACATATGCGGTTACGACGGTTCGGGGCATCTGAGCCAGGCGATCGATCCGAACGTGACGAGCCTGATCCTCAAGGCGCTCGACCCGGAGAACGCGCTCGCGCCGAAGTGCGTGCCGTTCTTCGCGCCGCTGTAGGGTCAGGGCCTGGTCGCGTGCACCACGAACACCGAGCGGACCCGATCCTCGGTCTCGACGTCGAGGCGTTTCACGGTCACCTCGGTGAAGCCGGCTTCGGAGGCCAGTTCCGCCGCGTCGTCCTCGGTTTCCGGCAGCTTCAGGTCGGCGGGGACGATGGCGGCGAACGCCTCCGACGGCCGGAACGCCGAAGCGAGCGGCAGGCTGAAGCCCACCCTGCCGCCCGGACGCAGTGCCCGCAGCCAGTCGCGGAGCGCGGCCGCGCCGAGGAAGTGCAGCGAAGACGCGCACAGCACGGCGTCCGCTCCCTCGTCCTCCACCGGCGACGGGACCGCGGAAGCGACCTGCCAGGTGATGCGCTTGCCGGGATCGTGCGTCGCCGCCTTCGTCTCGGCCTGGGCGATCATGCCCGGTGAGATGTCGATCGCGAGCACTTCGCCCGGGTCCAGGCGCAGCGCGGCGAACGCGGCGACCCCCGTCCCGGTCGCGACGTCGAGAACGCGCTCGGGCGTCGTGCTGCCGAGGCCGTCGACGAGCGCGTCGGCGACCAAGCCGTGAAAGGTGTCTTCGTCGTAGCGCGCGGCGATGCCGTCGAACAGCCCGGCCGCGATCTCTTCACTCACGACCGCGACCTTATCCGGGAGGCGGCGGCGTCCGGCGAAACCCAGGTCGGCGCGGTGATACCAGGACAGCTCCGCATCGCCTTCGAGCCAGCAGAGCAGGACGTCGGCGCCGTCGAGTTCGGCCGGGAAATCGATCAGGAGCGGGGCGAATCCCTTCAGCTCCGCACCCGTCCGCTGGACGGTGGTCATCAGGTCGTCCAGCCGGGCCTGCGCGGCCTTCCATTCCGGCATCCCGCCGAGCGAGGTCTCGCGGCCGCCAGGGCGCAGAGACGCGGCGAGTTCGGCCGCGTCGGCGCGGAGCCGGACCAGTTCGTCCAGCACGGGGCGTAGCCGGGCGAGCTCGGCGCGGGCTTCGGGAACGGTGAACAAACCCATGCGCCGATGGTCCCAGCCCGCTCAGCGGCGTCGCCGGGCGAGTCTCGACGCGAGGCCAGCGCCGGTCAGGAGGAAGCCCGTCGCGAGCAGGCCGCCGATGAAGAGCCAGCTCGTGACGCCGTAGGTGACGTCGTTCTGTGGCAGGTATTTCACCAGCCGGAAACCCCACTCCGGGACCGCCATGGTGGCCACGCCTGGGGCGACACCCCAGACGAGGCCGCCGAGTATCGGGCCGGTCGCCGAGAGCGCGCCGAGCAGCCCGACCGACAGCAGCAGGATCCCGCCGCCCACCAGGAGGCCGATGCTGAGGACGTCACGCTGGGTGCTGAGCGTTGCCTGGACGAGCATCTGCTGCCGCAGGCCGCCCCAGGCCAGCAGGCCGAGGGCGACCGGCGTCAGGATCAGGCCACCCGCGCCGCTGAGAACGCGACGCACGCCTCTGCCGGCGCGCGTGTCTTCGGGTACCGGGTCGTCGTCGAAGGGCTCGTACGGTTCATACGACTCGACGTCCTCGTACGGCCTGCGCGGGTCTCTGGGCCGCTCGTACTCGCCGTACTCCTGGTAGTCCTCGTCGTCGTACTCCGCGACGTACCGGTGCGATGACATGGACGGGTCACCTCCCTGCACCGGACTACGGACGCCGGCCCCCTTCGGTTCACTTCGATCTCCGGCGGATCGCGTTTAGCCCGCTAAACGCGATTTGAGCGTCGCCGCGCGAGGGTGCCCACCAGACCGGCCCCGATGAGCAGGAAACCGCTCCCGACCAGCGCGCCCATCACAAGCCAGGTCACCAGGCCGACGCCAAGGCCGCTGCCGCCGATGTCGTAGATGAAGCTCATGACGTCGCGCGGGCTCACGAAGAACGCCACGCCGGGCAGCACGCCCCACACCGCTCCGCCCAGCGCCGGCCCGAGCCCGGACAACGCCCCGAGGAACGCGACGCCGACCAGAAGCAAGCCGCCGACGACCAGCAGGACCAGGCCGAGTGGGTCTTCGGTGACGGTCAGGGACTGCGAGAACCCCCGCTGCAGCCGCGAGCCGCCGTAGATCGTGACGCCCAGCGCGACCGGCGTGAGCAGGAAACCGCCGAGGCCGCTGATCACCCGAGGCACCGCGCGACTGCTTTGCCTAGGCTGGGCGTAGGGCTCCGGTGCCTGAGGCTGCTCGTACGGAGGCACGGCGTAAGGGTTGGTCGACATGGGATCGCCCTTTCCGGTGGGCCGGCGGTGGAGTGTTGTTCGATGATGACGCGGTCGCCGCCGTTCCCGTGACGGCCGGATGGCCGTCGTACGACCGGGTGACGTCGGACACATCCGCCTCGTGGAGACTTGATACCGACCACTACTGGAACCATCCAGCACCGTTAAGCAGTACGCTTGTACCGCTACCGGAGACTGAAGTAGAACGCGAAGATCCGCGGAAGGAGCACCGCTGCTCATGGCCAAGATCAAGGTCCAGGGCACCGTCGTCGAGCTCGACGGTGATGAGATGACCCGCATCATTTGGCAGTTCATCAAGGACAGGCTGATCCACCCGTACCTGGACGTGAACCTGGAGTACTACGACCTGGGCATCGAGGAGCGGGACCGCACCGACGACCAGATCACCATCGACTCCGCCAACGCGATCAAGAAGCACGGCGTCGGCGTCAAGTGCGCCACCATCACGCCGGACGAGGCGCGCGTCGAAGAATTCGGCCTGAAGAAGATGTGGCTCTCGCCCAACGGGACGATCCGCAACATCCTCGGCGGCGTGATCTTCCGCGAGCCGATCGTCATCCAGAACATCCCGCGCCTGGTGCCGGGCTGGACCAAGCCGATCATCATCGGCCGTCACGCGCACGGTGACCAGTACAAGGCGACCAACTTCAAGGTCCCCGGCCCCGGCACGCTGACGATGACCTACACCCCGGCCGACGGTTCCGAGCCGATGGAGTTCCAGGTCGCGCAGTACCCCGAGGGCGGCGGCGTCGCCATGGGCATGTTCAACTTCCGCAAGTCCATCGAGGACTTCGCGCGCGCCTCGCTGCAGTACGGCCTCGACCGTGAGTACCCGGTCTACATGTCGACCAAGAACACCATCTTGAAGGCCTACGACGGCATGTTCAAGGACGTGTTCGAGGAGATCTACCAGGCCGAGTTCAAGGCCGACTTCGACGCCAAGGGCATCTCCTACGAGCACCGCCTGATCGACGACATGGTCGCCGCGGCGATGAAGTGGGAGGGCGGCTACGTCTGGGCCTGCAAGAACTACGACGGTGACGTGCAGTCCGACACGGTCGCGCAGGGCTTCGGCTCGCTGGGCCTGATGACCTCGGTGCTGCGCACCCCGGACGGCAAGACCGTCGAGGCCGAGGCCGCGCACGGAACGGTGACCCGGCACTACCGCCAGCACCAGCAGGGCAAGCCGACCTCGACCAACCCGATCGCGTCCATCTTCGCGTGGACCCGTGGGCTCGAGCACCGCGGCAAGCTCGACTCGAACCCGGAGCTGATCGGCTTCGCCAACAAGCTGGAGCAGGTCGTCGTCGAGACCGTCGAGAGCGGCAAGATGACCAAGGACCTCGCGCTGTTGATCAGCAAGGACCAGCCGTTCCAGACCACCGAGGAGTTCCTCGCGACGCTGGACGCCAACCTGGCCGAGAAGATCGCCCAGGGCTGAGTCCCGTGAACGCTTGAAGGCCCCCTTCCCTCGCGGAAGGGGGCCTTTTCGCGTCGTGACGGTGGGTAGCCCGTGACCGGGCCGGGTTGGCGCCTCCGGGTGGTTGGCAATCCGGGATCTGGGCGACCGCCCCCGCTTCTGCCACTCTGGACCGGACAGAAAACGATTCCCTTGTTCGAGGAGTGACCATCATGGCCATCTCGAAACCGGTCTTGTTCATCGGCGGCGGACTGGCGCTGATCGTCGTCGTCGCCATCTCGGGGCAGGACAGGGAGTCGAGCGCGTCGAGCCCGACCGGTTGCCAGGTCGTGGTGACGGCCGACGTGCTCAACGCGCGCGACGCCCCCGCTGGGCAGAAGATCGTCGGCAAGTACGTCAAGGACACGAAGATCGACGCGCAGCCGGTGGTCGAGAACGGCTTCCGCAAGATCGCCGAGGGCAAGTGGGTCTCCGCCGAGTTCGCGCCCCCGGTCGAAGGCGCGAAATGCGGCCCGTGACCTGCGGGTTCGCGTTTAGCCCGCGAAACGCAAGTGGCCTCTGACCTGGGGGATCGCGTTTAGCCCGCGAAACGCGGGTGGGGTGCTCTGACCTGGGGGATCGCGATTAGCCCGCGAAACGCAGGTGGGTGCCTTCCTTGGCCGCCAGCACCTCGCCGCTGAACTCCTTCCGCGCTTCGGCCACCGAGATCCCGCGGTCGGAACCGGGCCAGAAGTGGGTCAGCAGGAGCCGCCGGGCGCCGCCTCGCTCGGCCCAGTACCCGGCCTCGCCCGCCGTCGACACCAGGCGCGGCGTCGCGTCGGGCGACGGGCCCTGAAGCGTGGCATCGGCGATGAGGAGGTCGGCGTCTCGCGCCAGTTCCGCGATGATCGCGCTCGGCCCGCTGTCACCGGTGTAGGCGACGGTGAGCCCTGGCGCGGTCAGGCGGACTCCGTAGTTCGGCACATGGTGCGGTAGCAGGAACGCGGTCATCCGGAACGGCCCGACCTCGCGCGGCGGGCCGAGTTCGCGCACGTCGAAGATCGTCGTCGGATGCGGTCGCGGCTCCAGCGCTTCGAGCCGGCGCACCGTGCCCGGCGTGCAATGCAGCGGGATCCTCGGCTCGTCCGGCAGCCCATAGGCACGGGCCCGGCCGAGCGCGCTCACATCGGCGCAGTGATCGGGATGCTCATGCGTCACCACCACCGCGTCGACCCGGCCGTCCGGGCAGTGTTCGAACAGCCGTGACGCGGCGCCGTAGCCGAGGTCGAGAACGACTTTGAAACCCTCGTGGACCAGGAGGAAGCCGGCGCAGGCCCGGCCAGGTTCCGGCCAGGCGCCGCAGCTGCCCAGTACGGTCAGCTCGCTCATGCGCGCAGTCTCCCAGTGCCGATTCTGTCGGACCCTCCGGGTAGCGTGCGACGGGTGCTGACCGTCTCCACTGTGAATGTCAACGGCCTCCGTGCCGCCGCGAAAAAGGGCTTCGTCGAGTGGCTGGGCTCGACGAAGGCCGACGTCGTCGCCTGCCAGGAGGTCCGGGCCGAGCTCAAGGAGCTCCCGGCCGGTGCCGCCGCACCCGAGGGCTGGCACGTGGTGCACGCGCCGTCCGCGCAGAAGGGGCGCAACGGCGTCATGCTCTTCAGCCGGGCGGAGCCGGAAGAGGTCCGCATCGGTTTCGGCGAGCCCGAATTCGAAGACAGCGGCCGCTACGCCGAGATCCACCTGCCGAACGTCGTGGTCGCGAGCCTGTACCTGCCCAGCGGTGACGTCGGGACCCCGCGCCAGGACGAGAAGGAGCGCTTCATGGCGGCGTTCCTGCCGTACCTCGTAGACCTGCGGGCCAAGGCCGAGGCCGGCGGCCGTGAGGTCGTCGTCGTGGGTGACTGGAACATCGCCTACGACAAGATCGACCTGAAGAACTGGCGCGGCAACCAGAAGAGCTCGGGCTTCCTGCCGGAGGAGCGGGAATGGCTCGGCCGCGTGTTCAGCGAGGCCGGCTACGTCGACGTACAGCGCAAGCTCGACCCGGAGGGCCCCGGCCCGTACACCTGGTGGTCGTACCGCGGGAAGGCGTTCGACAACGACACCGGCTGGCGCATCGACTGCCAGATCGCCACTCCGGGCCTGGCCGAGCGGTGCACCTCCGTCGTGGTCGAGCGCGCCGAGTCCTATGACCGGCGCTGGTCCGACCACGCGCCGGTGACGGCCACCTACTCCGAATAGCCCGTCGGTCATGGAATTCACCGTGACCGGCGGGAGCCGGTCACGGCACAATCAGGAGGCGCTGAACCAGCTGTCCAAAGCGGATAGAGACTTGGCGGCACAAGCGCCTGACCTCGGGCGTATCGCCGCATTTCGTAACATCCTCATCCATGGTTACGCGACGGTCGATGATGCCTTGGTGTGGCAGGGGCTTACTGAGTGGCTCCCAGGTTGATCGGCGTTCTGCGGCGGTTGCTGGATGTCTGAATCGACCACGCGCCGGTGGCCTGCGCGAAGGAGATCCGGGGGTGTCATGGAGACGAACGAAGCCAGGCGCATCGAGGCGACGAACGCCGAGCGCTACGCGATGTCCGGCCAGTACGGGTGGGAGTTCAGCCCGGACGCGCCGAACATGCTGGAACGGTGGACCGTGCTGCCGTTCAACCAACGCGGCGACAAGCGGATGGCGTTCGGCGCGCTGAGCGGCATGTATCAAGGGCTGCGGTTCAGCGTCTTCGACTATCACCGACGCCCGACGGTCACGAGCGTGCACACACGCTGGACCAACAAGAAGGTCAACGAGCTCGACACGATCTCGATCGACACGGTCTGGGCCGTCACCTTGCCCGCGCCGATGCCGAACTTCCAGATCGTGTCGAGCATCGAATCCGCCTGGGACGTCGAACGGTATCCGGAACCCGCCACCGCGGACCGGAAGTTCAACCGCTGGTACAAGCTGATCGACACCGATCCGAACGTCGCGGTCGGCGTGCTGACACCACAGGTCGCCGCCACAATGCGGTCCTTGAAGCTGCACACCTGGTCGCTGGTGGGCGCGGAACTGGTTTACGTCGAGAATCCGACCTTCGGCCGGACCAAGCCGGATGAGGTGCTTTCGACGCTCGGGCGTCTCGCGCAACTGGTGTCGCTGCTGCCGTTCCACCTCGGCGGTGGTCAGCCCGCCGCGCAGCAGCCCCCGTACCCGCACCAGCCGTATCCACCGCAGAATCCCGGCTATCCGCAGCCGTACCCGCCTCCGCCGCAGTACGGACAGCAGCCGTACCCGCCGCGGCATCAGGGTTACCCGCCGCCGCACTACCCGCCACCGCAGTACCCGCAGCCGGGGTATCCGCCGCGCGGTTATTGACGGGACTTCGCGCTCTCCGTCCACACTGGACTCTCGACGAAGTGGTTGTCGAACTTTTCCTGGCTGTCCAAGAGATCCTGGACGGTCGCTTCGCCATGCCCGACCTTCTCCAGTAGGCGGAAGTAGTCGAACCGTTCCACGCCGGGGACGAACACGATCAGGACGTCCGCCGACGAGTCGACGGTCGCGCGGAAAGCGTGCGTGGTCAGCGGTGGGACGACCAGCGTGTCGCCTTCGGAAACGGTGACGATCTCTTCTCCTACAAGGACTTCCAGCTTTCCGTCGAGCATGAAGAACATCTCGGAGGAGCCGGTGTGATAGTGCGGCGAGGCTCCATCGGCGCCGACGCCCAACCGTGTTCGCGCGCTGCTCATGACTCCGCCTGTGGTCGAGACGTCGGCGAGCAGCGTGACAAAGGTGGGGGCCGCGCCGACGGTCTCGGCTTCGGCGGCGCGGACGAGGACGGGTTCACGGGTTTCGATGTGCTGGGCCATGGCGCAATAGTTTCACCGCTGATAGTTCGCTGTCAAACTATCTCCTGTCGAATAGACTGCGCCCGTGAGCGAAGAACGAGACACGGACGCGATAGACGCGGTCGTCGGCGCGTGGCGTCGCGAGCGGCCGGAGCTGGACTTGACCGCGATCGGGGTCGCGGGCCGCCTCGGCCGCGTGGCGATGCTGACCACTCCCAAGGTGGAAGCCGTGTTCGCGAAGCACGGCTTGAAGCAGGGGGAGTTCGACGTGCTCGCGGCACTCAGGCGATCCGGGAAGCCGTACACGCTGATCCCGTCCGAGCTTTCCGCGACGCTGATGATGTCCAGGGCTGGGATGACCAGCAGGATCGACCGGCTCGAGTCGGCAGGGCTGGTGGAGCGGGCGCTGGATCCGGAAGACCGGCGCAGCTTCCGGGTCACGCTGACCGAGCGCGGGTTCGAAGTCGTCGACACCGCGATGACCGAGCACACGGAGAACGTCGCGAAGCTGCTCTCGCCGCTCGGCGAGGACCTCGGCGTCCTGGACGCGTCGCTGCGACGGCTGTTGGCATCCCTCGAAAACTGAAGGGGCCCTTCGCCGCGTCATATGC
>NZ_JBHVKW010000077.1:0-42753 GCF_042797905.1 Amycolatopsis sp. NPDC057786 | reverse complement strand
CGCCCAGAGCTGCGGTTCGTCACACACCGCGACGGCACGCTGGGCCTGAAGGGCAGACTCGACCTGGAGACCTACGCCCGCCTGAAGTCCGCTCTGGATCCGATGGCCAAGCCGCACAAGGCGATCGACGGGGTCCGGGACTCCCGCAGCCAGGATGAGCGCTATGGGGATGCCTTCACCGACTATGTGCGGTTGAAGACCACCAGCCGCAACCTTCCCGGTCAGGCGGGCGAGGCCACCCACATCCTCGTCACCATGTCCTACGAAGATCTGATGCGGGACCTCGGCGAGGCGCACCTGGATTTGGTCGGGCCGATCAGCGCGACCGATGCCCGGATCCTCGCCTGCGACGCCCGCGTCCGACCGGGCGTTCTCGGCACCGCAGGCGAACCCTTGGACATCGGCCGGTCGAAACGCACCGTGTCCCTGGCGCAAAAGTACGCTTTGACGATCCGTGACGGTGGCTGCGCGTTCCCCGGCTGTGACATGCCCGTACCCCGCTGCACCGCCCACCACATCGTGTTTTGGCGACACCACGGAGAAACGAAAATCGACAACCTCGTGCTCCTCTGCACCAAGCACCACCGCTTGATCCACCACAGCGAATGGACAGTCCAGATCGCCCAAGACGGACTCCCCGAATTCACCCCACCCGCCTACCTCGACCCCACCGGCACACCGAGACGGAACACCATGCACCTCAGGACATAGGCCGATCCGCGACCGTATAACGACCTACACGCCCGCGCTCTCAGAAGACTGCGGGGTGGACTTGCCGTGCCGTGTTCCAAGGGACGCGGTCAACCGCGACAAGATCGGTGAAGGCGAGGACCGATTCGTCGAGCCGTCGGAAGACCAGCCCGCCCTCGTGCGTCTCCTCCAGTTCACCCGCGACCAGCGCGAGTGGCCGTGCCCCGATCCGGAAGTGAACCTCGGCCGGGAAATGCCGCTCGTGGAAGACGGCGACTTGCTCGACCGGGCCGGTGGGCAACTCGGGAAGGGGTCTCCAGCGAAAGATCCCGTCCCAACGGCCGTCGTCGGACCTGTTGCCTGACGGGTGGCCGCAGAGGCCGAAGCCGTCGTCGCCCTGATAGGTGTCGATCTCCACCGCGCTGCCGTCGTCCAGCCACGCTTGAAGCCAGTACAGCTGAAGGCAGGGAACGTCGGGGTCGGCGAATCGCGGGCCGGTTCCCGCCACATCGTCCCGCAGTGCCATCTCCACGCCGGTCCACCTGTCGACCCGCTTGCCGCGCAGCGCGGTGAAGGTCCGTGCCTGTCCGGTCAGCCAGTCGTCTCGCGTCATGTCCGCAGTATCGATATGCCGTCGACCTCTCACTGCACAGTGCCGCCGGTTCCGAGGACGCGAGCCTGGAGCAGAATCCCTGGGCAGGACGACGGGCTCGTCGGTGAACCCTCCGCCACGCGCCATCTCTCGGAGCTCCACGAGTATGCCCATGGCGGAGACGCCGGGGCAGGCCCACGAACGATGAGCCCACCCCGGACAACCCGGTTGCCCCCGCGCGCTACCCTTGAATCAACTGGCACCGATCCGGCCATCACCGGGGAGCCTCCGGAAGAACAGGGCCCGCGTCTCAGCGGAACGGGCCCCCAGTAGAACCGGACGGGTACGGCCCGTCACAGCCGTCGAATGAGCGGCCCAGCCGGAACACCACCGGCCGGGCAAGCGGGGTGGTACCGCGGAACGCGCCGGAAACGGCCGTCTCGTCCCCGTGTGGGCGCGAGCCCGTACGAGAGAGACGAACCGCGAGGAGCACCGAAGATGTATCCCAAGGCACAGGTGGACGGCGAGACCGGCGTCCCGTCCCAGCCTTCGTTCCCCGAGTCGGAAAAGCGCGTCCTCGCGTACTGGGAATCCGATCGGACGTTCCAGGCGTCGATCGACGCCCGCGACCCCGGCGTCCACGGTTCGAACGAGTACGTCTTCTACGACGGCCCGCCGTTCGCCAACGGTCTCCCGCACTACGGTCACCTGCTCACCGGGTACGTGAAGGACCTGGTGCCCCGCTACCAGACCATGAAGGGCAAGCGCGTCGAGCGCCGCTTCGGCTGGGACACCCACGGCCTTCCCGCCGAACTCGAGGCCATGCGCCAGCTCGGGATCACCGAGAAGTCCGAGATCGACGCGATGGGCATCGACGTCTTCAACGAGGCGTGCCGCGAGTCCGTGCTGCGCTACACCGGCGAATGGCAGGACTACGTCACCCGCCAGGCTCGCTGGGTCGACTTCGACAACGACTACAAGACGCTCGACCTGTCCTACATGGAGTCGGTCATCTGGGCGTTCAAGCAGCTGTGGGACAAGGGCCTGGTCTACGAGGGCTACCGCGTCTTGCCCTACTGCTGGCGTGATGAGACCCCGCTGTCCAACCACGAGCTGCGCATGGACGACGACGTCTACGCCAGCCGCCAGGACCCGGCCGTCACGGTCGGATTCCGCTTGGAGGGCAACGACAACGAGCTCGACGGCACGTACCTCCTGATCTGGACCACGACTCCGTGGACCCTCCCGTCCAACCTCGCGACCGCGGTGCACCCGGACGTGCGGTACGTCGTGGTGGAATCCGACGGCAAGCGGTTCCTGCTCGCCGAAGCGCGTGTCGCCGCGTACGCCCGCGAGCTTGGTGAGGAGCCGACGGTCGTGGGGCACTACACCGGCACCGAGCTGCTCGGAACCCGTTACGCCCCGCCGTTCCCGTACTTCGCCGGGCACGAGAACGCGCACCGCGTGCTGTCCGCGGACTACGTCACGACCGAGGACGGCACCGGTGTCGTCCACATCGCGCCCGCCTACGGTGAAGAGGACAAGGTCGTCACCGACGCGGCCGGGATCGTCCCGGTCACCCCGGTGGACGCGCAGGGCAAGTTCGACGCGACCGTCTCGGATTACGAGGGCCAGCAGGTCTTCGACGCCAACCCGAACATCATCAAGGATCTCAAGAACGGCACCGGCTCCGCCGGCCGTCAGGGCGCGGTCCTGCTGCGTCACGAGACCTATGAGCACCCGTATCCGCACTGCTGGCGCTGCCGCAACCCGCTGATCTACCGCGCCGTCTCGTCGTGGTTCGTCGCGGTGACCGAGTTCAAGGACCGGATGGTCGAGCTGAACCAGCAGATCACCTGGTACCCGGAGAACGTCAAGGACGGCCAGTTCGGCAAGTGGCTGGAGAACGCCCGTGATTGGTCGGTCTCCCGTAACCGCTACTTCGGCACGCCGATCCCGGTGTGGCAGTCGGACGACCCGGCGTACCCGCGCACGGACGTCTACGGTTCGCTCGACGAAATCGAGCGCGACTTCGGCGTGCGGCTGGAGAACCTGCACCGGCCGTTCATCGACGAGCTGACCCGGCCCAACCCGGACGACCCGACCGGGAAGTCCACCATGCGCCGGATCGAGGACGTCCTGGACGTCTGGTTCGACTCGGGTTCGATGCCGTACGCGCAGGTGCACTATCCATTCGAGAACACCGAGTGGTTCGAGCACCACTACCCGGGCGACTTCATCGTCGAGTACATCGGTCAGACCCGAGGCTGGTTCTACGTCCTGCATGTGCTGGCGACGGCGCTGTTCGACCGGCCGGCGTTCCGCACCTGCATCTCGCACGGGATCGTGCTCGGCTCGGACGGCCAGAAGATGTCCAAGTCGCTGCGCAACTACCCGGACGTCAACGAGGTCTTCGACCGCGACGGCTCCGACGCGATGCGCTGGTACCTGATGGCGAGCCCGATCCTGCGCGGCGGGAACTTGGTCGTCACCGACAAGGGCATCCGCGACGCCGTCCGCCAGGCCGTGCTGCCGCTGTGGAACTCGTACTACTTCCTCGCGCTCTACGCGAACGCCGAGGGTGTGGAAGGCCAGTGGCGCACGGATTCGAAGCACATCCTCGACCGCTACGTCCTGGCGAAGACGCACGAACTGGTGACCGACGTCGAGCACGCGCTCGACACCTACGACGTCGCCGGCGCTTGTTCGACCGTCCGTGACTTCCTCGAGGTGCTGACGAACTGGTACGTGCGCCGGTCGCGCGACCGGTTCTGGGCGGGCGAGCAGGACGCGATCGACACCCTGCACACCGTGCTGGAGGTGACGTCGCGAGTGGTGGCGCCGCTGCTGCCGCTGACCACCGAGGTCGTCTGGCGCGGGCTGACCGGCGGCCGTTCGGTGCACCTGACCGACTGGCCGAACGCGCTCGACCTGCCCGCCGACGCGGCGCTGGTGACGGCGATGGACCGGGTGCGTCAGGTGGCGTCTTCGGCGCTCTCGCTGCGGAAGTCGAACAAGCTGCGGGTGCGGCTGCCGCTGGCCAAGCTGGTCGTCGCCGCGCACGAGGCCGACTCACTGCGCGACTTCACCGACATCCTGCGCGACGAGGTCAACGTCAAATCCGTCGAGCTGACCACGGACGTCGCCGCGCACGGCGGTTTCGAGGTCGCGGTGAACGCCCGCGCCGCCGGACCGCGGCTGGGCAAGGACGTCCAGACGGTGATCAAGGCCGTCAAGGCCGGTGAGTGGACGACCTCGGAGAGCGGCGCCGTCGTGGCCGCCGGGATCGAGCTCGTCGAAGGCGAGTACGACCGGCGTCTGGTCGCCAAGGGCGGCGGCGCGGCCGCGGAACTGCCCGGCGGCGCCGGACTGGTGCTGCTCGACACCGAGGTGACCGACGATCTGGCGGCCGAAGGGCTGGCCCGTGACCTGGTCCGGGTCGTGCAGCAGGCGCGCCGTGACGCCGGGCTCGACGTCGCCGACCGGATCGCGCTGACGGTCGACGCGCCGGAAGACGTGGTCACGGCCGCGAAGACGCACGAGGAGTTCATCGCTTCGGAGACGCTGGCGACTTCGGTGGCGTACGGTGACGTCGCCGACGGCTCGGCCGGGACGGTCGGGGAGGGCACCAAGGTGACCGTGGCGGTCGCCAAGGCCTGACCCCTCGCGAGCGCTATGAAAGGTCCTTTCCTTGCGAAATTTGCAAGGAAAGGACCTTTCATAGCATCCGAAGGTCCCGATCACCGGGATCACGAAAAGGATTCGGAATAGCCGCTTTCCCGTCCGAAGCGCGCCTTGCGCGGGGGAAATCGGCAGGCTGGCGCCCGGGGGCGCGCGAGGGGCGCGCCACACTGGGGGAGAGCGAATCCATGAGTCCTGCCCGGAAAAGAGGCATCCTGATCGGCGCCGCACTGGCGGTCGTCGCCATCGTGGTGGCCGCGGTGGTGCTGCTGATCAAGGAGGACCGGGCGCCCGCGGCCTCCGGAGGCGGGCCGGGGGAGTCCACCGCGAACGCGCAGGAGAGCCCCGCGCAGGTCGCCACCCGGTTTCTGCGGCTGTTCGACACGGGAGACCTGACCACCGCCCCGGTCGACGATCCGGCGGCGGCCACCGCCGCACTGACCGCGACGCGGAACGCGCTCAACGGGGCCTCGGTCAAGACGTCACTCGGCGAGGTCCCGACGACGCCGGGTGACGCGCCCTCGACGTCGGCCACCTTCCACGCCGCGTGGACTTTCGGCGGCGGCAGCGTGTGGAAATACGAAGGCAAGCTCGATCTGGTGCGCAACGCCGGGAAGTGGGTCGTCCGCTGGGCGATGTCGGTGATCCACCCGAAGCTCGAAGCCGGGCAGCGGCTCGCCGTCGCGCCGGTTTCGGCCAAACCGGTCGTGGCCGACCGCGACGGCAAGGCCCTCGTCGGCGGTGACGCGGCGGGGGTCGCGCCGATCCTTCAGAGGGCGTTGTCCGAGGTCGCCTCCGAGCAGAACGGCGGCACCGGAACCCCGGCCACCGTCACCGTGTCGCGTGTCGACGCCTCCGGCAAACCGGTCGAAACACTCTTCGGGCAGGCCGTCGAGACCGGCAAACCGCTGGTCTCGACCTTGAGTGTGGCCTCCCAGACCGCCGCCCAGAAAGCCGTCGACGGCTTCGGAGGGCCGGCGATCATCGTCGCGATGAAGACCTCGGGCGAACTGCTGGCCGTCGCGCAGAACGGCGCCGCCGGGAACCAGCCGAAGGCGCTCAGTGGTCTCTACGCGCCGGGCTCGGCGTTCAAGATCGCCACGGCGACCGCGGCGTTGCAGCAGGGCGGGGTCACCGCCGACTCCCCGCTGGCCTGCCCGGGCAGTGAGCAGATCGGCACCCGCACGCTCAAGAACGACAACGGGTTCGACTTGGGGACCGTCTCGCTGAAGACGGCGTTCGCCGCGTCGTGCAACACCACCTTCGGGCGGCTCGCCAAGCAGCTTCCCGCGGACGGTCTCGCCAAGGCCGCGAGTCAGTTCGGTCTCAACGCCGACTTCGAGATTCCGGGGCTCGCGACGGAGACGGGGAAGGTGGAGCCGTCCGTCGGCGGTGACGAGCAGGTCGAAGCCGGGATCGGGCAGGGCAGGGTGCAGGTCAGCCCGCTGGGCGCGGCGCTCATGGCCGCGACGGTCGCCACGGGGAAGCCGGTGGTCCCGAAGCTGTGGCAGGGCCTGGAGACCAAGGTCAACGCCGGGTACCAGGCCCCGCCGGCCGGGGTGCTGAACCAGGTCCGCGCGATGATGCGCGAAGTCTGCACGACTGGTACCGCGAAGGAGTTGAAGGGCAGCGGAGCGGTCTTCGGAAAGACGGGGACGGCGCAGTTCGGGTCGGGCGCGGACGCCAACGGCTGGTTCGTCGGCTATCGCGGGGACGTCGCTTTCGCCGTCATGCTCGAAGGTTCCAACGACTCCAAGCCCGCGGTGCGGCTGGCGGAGAAGTTCCTGGCTGGCTGAGGCTTCGGCGGTCGCCGAACCGTGGGTCTTCTACGGTGGGCGCATGGAGACGATCGCCCTGGCCGAGGTCGCGGCCGTGCTCGCCGATCCGAGCCGCGCGTCGATGTGTCTCGCGCTGCTCGACGGGCGTGCCTGGACGGTGACCGAGCTGGCGGGCGCGGCCGAGGTGGCCGCGTCGACGGCGAGCGAGCACGTGACGAAGCTGGCCGAAGCGGGTTTCGTCGTGCGGGTCAAGCAGGGGAGGCACAGTTACGTCCGGATAGCCGACCCCCGGGTGGCGGAGCTCATCGAGCATCTGGCGCAGCACGCCGAACACCGGCCGGTGAAGGGCCTGCGGTCGTCCGTGCGGGTGAAGCGGCTCGAGTTCGCGAGGACCTGCTACGACCACCTCGCCGGGACGGTCGGGGTCGCGCTGCGGGACGGAATGCTCGCCGCCGGGCTGATCGACGAAACCGGGGGCCTGACGCTGACCGATCGCGGCCGGGAGGTGCTCGGCGCGCTCGGGGTGGAGATCGGTGGCGGTCGCCGGCCTATGCTGCGCGACTGTCTGGATTGGACGGTCCGGCGTGATCATCTGGCGGGCCGGTTCCCCGCGGCGTTACTGTCCCACGGTGTGAGCGCCGGCTGGTTGTCCCGTGAGGGCAACCGCGCGGTGAAAGTCCTGCCCGCGGCGGAAAAACCGTTCGCGGAGCTCGGCGTGGACCTGGTGGCCCTGCGCAGTCCCTAATGGACAGTCTGTAACACAGGCGATCCGGACGCTTTTCGACCGGTACACGGACGAGTGACGAGCACCGCCTCACTATTCTGGAGCCCTCACGGCGACCGGAACGGGAGGCGACATGGAGCAACTCCCGCTCATCCTCGGCACCGGTGGCGCCGTACTGCTCGTCGCCGTGATCGCCGTCCGGGTGTCGATCCGGGTCGGCCTTCCTTCGCTGCTGCTGTACCTGGGGATGGGGGTCCTGCTCGGCGAGGCCGGGTTCGGCATCCAGTACGACAACCCCGAGCTCACCCAGTCGCTCGGCCTCGCCGCGCTGGTGATGATCCTGTCCGAAGGTGGCCTCACCACCCGGTGGTCAGCCGTGAAACCCTCGCTGGGCATCGGAATCGCACTGTCCACAGTGGCCGTGGTGGTGAGTATCGCGGTCACCGGCGCCGCCCTGCACTGGTTGCTGGGCCTGGACTGGCGGATGGCGTTGCTGTGGGGCGCGGTACTGGCCTCGACCGACGCCGCCGCGGTCTTCTCGGTGCTGAGATCCGCGGGGATCGGCAAGCGGCTCGTCGGCGCGCTGGAGATCGAGTCGGGGATCAACGACGCCCCGGCCTACATCGCCGTCGTCGTCCTCGCCGAGGGGACGACCATCGACTGGTCGCTGCCGCTGCTGGTGGTCTACGAACTCGCCGCCGGGCTGGTGATCGGCCTGGCCTTCGGCTGGGGCGGCGCGTTCGCGCTGCGCAGGGCGGCGCTTCCCGCCACCGGCCTGTACCCGCTGGCCACGGTCGCGGTGTGTGTCGTGGCGTATTCGAGCGGGCAGCTCGCCCACGCGTCGGGCCTGCTCGCCACCTACGTCGCGGCCCTGGTGCTGGGGAACTCGAAGCTGCCGCACCGCTCGGACACGCTGTCCTTCGCCGAAGGGCTCGGCTGGCTCGCGCAGATCGGCCTGTTCGTGCTGCTCGGCTTGTTCGCCTCGCCGAGCAGGATCTTCGAAAGCCTGGTCCAAGGCCTGGTCGCGGGTGCGGTCGTGCTGCTGCTCGCGCGCCCGCTGTCGGTGCTGCTGTCGGCGCTGCCGTTCAAGATCCCCTGGCGAGAACAGGTGTTCCTGTCCTGGGCCGGGCTGCGCGGGGCGGTCCCGATCGTGCTCGCGCTGATCCCGCTGTCGTCCGGCGTGCCGGGCGCGCAGGAGCTGGTCGACGCGGTGTTCGTGCTGGTCATCGTGCTGACGCTGCTCCAAGGGGCGACGCTGACCCCGCTCGCGAGAGTGCTCGGGCTCGCGCAGCATGCCCAGGCGCACGAGATCGACGTCGACTCCGCGCCGCTCGACGAGATGGGCGCGGAACTCCTGCAGGTCCGGATCAACACCGGATCGAAGATGCACGGCGTCTACCTGGCCGAACTGCGGCTGCCGGTGGGGGCGACGATCAGCCTCCTCGTCCGCGACGGCTCCGGCTTCACGCCGAACAAGAACACCAGGCTCCAGGAACGCGACCAGTTACTCGTCGTGACCACCGTCGAGGCCCGTGACGCGGCCGAACGACGCCTGCGGGCCGTCGACCGTGCGGGGCGCCTCGCCAGGTGGAAGGGCGAATCCGGCCAGTAGGTCACGAACCGGCACCAGCTGTTCGTCGGTTGATCTCAGAAACTTCTTCCCTTTTGTACTCCTTTTGGATTACTTTCCCCGCAATCGACTCCATCGAATGGGTGAGTGTCACGGGGTAAGGAGTACGCAAGGTGACGAAACTTCCTGTGCGGTTCGCCGGTCTGGGGGTCACTGCCGCACTCGTCGGAGTGGTTCTCGCCGCTCCGACGGCGACCGCGGCCGGGGCCTTTCCCGCCTTCGGGCTGCCCTTCGACGCGGGCCAGTCGGTCTACTCGGCGGGGATCCACTCGGACAACGGGACGTCCGGGGTGAAGAACGCCATCGACTTCAGCCCCGGGGACAAGACCGTTCGCGCCCCGTTGGCCGGCACGGTCCGGATCCAGCACTGTTCCGGCGGCGACTGGGTGACCGTCGACCACGACGGCGGCTGGCGGACCGGGTACTACCACCTGGAGGGGATTTCGGTCATCGACGGCCAGAAGGTCGCCACGGGCGACGCTCTCGGCCGGACCGGCAACGCGCTGCCCTGTGGTGGCAGCAGCACCGGCGCCCACGTGCACTTCACCCTGTGGACCCTGCCCGCGGCCGCCGCGCAGGGCGGCGACTCGCGCGACTTCGGGGTCGGCGCGGGCAACTGGAACGGCCTGTCCTACGACGAGGTCTCGACCAAGATCGCCGAGGCCTACGGCGAGGCCGTCGACGGCAAGACCTTCGGCGGCTGGCAGTTCACCGCGGGCACCGATCAGTACTCGGGGACCGCGACCGAGATCTCCTCCCGCGCGACCGTCCCGCTGCCCGGCCGATTCCGGGTCTGACCTGCCGTTGCCCGGCGCGGCGCGGCGCCGGGCAGCGGTTCTTCCCGCTTGCGGAACACGTGAGCGGCGTCTCAAGATGCGGACGAGGGCTGGCTCGATCGCCCGCCCATCCGCTAACTTCGTTCCTAGGTCACGAGTGTCAGCGTCAAGCCCCGGCTAGCTGACCGGCAACCCTCCTACCGCGGTGGGGTGCCCCGGGTGAGGACCTGGCTCGTCGCGTGGTGCGACGGGCAAGCGCGGGATCCTCGTCGGGTCCCCTGACCCGGAGGATGACGATGACCCTCGCTCTCGAACGCACCGTTTCCGCTGAAACCGTTGCCACGCACCAAATCCCGGCGGTCGCGGGTGCCGAACTGCGGGTTCCGCTGGTCACCGGCGGCGACATCGGCTACGCCAACCTCGATCACGCGGCGAGCGCCCCCTGTCTGGACAAGGTCCGTTCCGCGGTCGACGAATTCCTGCCGTGGTACGCCAGCGTGCACCGCGGCGCCGGGTTCGCTTCGCAGGTCTCGACCAAGCTTTACGAGCGCACGCGCGGAATCCTGCGCGATTTCGTGGACGCGCGATCGACCGACACCGTCGTGTTCACCCGCAACACCACCGATTCCTTCAACCTTCTCGCGCGCAGCCTGCCGAAGCACACGTCCGTCGTCGTGTTCGACACCGAGCACCACGCCGCGCTGCTGCCGTGGAAGGGACCGAACGTCCGCCGGATCGAAACCCCGCGGACCCGTCTCGCCGCGGTGTCCGCTGTGGACGAAGCGCTCGCGGACTGCCCGCAGGGACCGCGGCTCGTGGTGCTCACCGGTGCGTCCAACGTGACCGGGGAACTGTTGCCCGTCAAGGAGATCGCGGCCGTCGCACGGCGGCACGGCGCCCGGATCGCGCTCGACGCGGCACAGCTCGCGCCGCACCGGAAGATCTCGGTGCGCGAACTGGACGTCGACTACGTCGCGCTGTCGGGGCACAAGTTGTACGCGCCTTTCGGGGCCGGCGCGCTGATCGGCCGCGCCGACTGGCTGCGCGCGGCTCAGCCGTACCTCGCCGGTGGCGGCGCGACGAAACTCGTCACTCGTGACTCCGTGGTCTGGAACTCCGGTCCCGAGCGGCACGAAGCCGGTTCGCCCAACACCGTCGGCGTCTACGCGCTCGGCGTCGCCTGCGAGACCCTGGCCGCGAACTGGGACGGGATCGTCGCCCACGAGGAGGAACTGCTGGCGCGCCTGCGTCGCGGCCTCGCCGCGATCCCCGGATTCGCCGAACTGCGGCTGTTCGACGCGCCGGTCGACCGGGTCGGCACGCTCAGCTTCGTCGTCGACGGCTTCGACCCGGGCTGGCTCGCAGCGGTGCTTTCCGCGGAGTACGGCATCGGCGTGCGGGACGGCGCGTTCTGCGCACACGTGGCGACGAAGCGGCTGATCGCCGTGGCCGGTTCGACGGGGCAGCAGGCCGTGCGGGTCAGCCTCGGGCTCGGCAGCACCACCGAGCATGTGGACCGGCTCGTCCTGGCGCTGCGCCAGATCGTCGCCCGCGGGGCGCGCTGGCGGTACGAGAAGCCGGAGGGCCGCTGGGTGCCGGAGAACGATCCGCGGGAGCTTCCCCCGTTCTGCGCCTGACCCACTACCCTCACCCCGCATGGGGAACGAGCGACCGCGTTACTGGTTTCCGCTGGCGTTGCTGGGGTTCGCTCAGCTGCTGGTGGTGGCTTTCGGCGGGATGTGGTCCGGGGGCTGGTTCGCCTACGCGCCCGCCGGTGAACGACATTCGTTCGGGTACGTGGGCTTCCACGGTGTGGAGATGAGCCGCGAGACCGCGGCCGCGCTGGACATGCCGTTCGACATCGCCGGCCGGAACGACGGCTGGCTGTTCGCCGTCCTCGCGGTCTACTTCGGCACGGTGCTGTTCTACGCCTTCCGGACGAAGACCCTGCGCTGGTGGAAGGTCGCCGCGATCGCGCTCGGCGGACTGGTCGTCATCGTGCTGGCGGATCTGGTCGCTTACTGGGAACTCGAACTCGACGGCGACACCCGGAGCGCGATCCTGCTGACGCTCGGCCTTGCCGGGCTCGCCTGGCTGGAGCGCAGCGTGCTGGTGCTGGTCGTGGCCGCGGCGTTCGTGCTCTGCGCGGTCGTGCTCGCCCAAGGACAGCTCGCGCTCGTGCTTTCGTCGCTGGTCGTGCTCGCCGGGGCGTTCGCGGCCCTGCTGCGCAGGCCGAAGACGGCCGCCGAGGAGTCCTGAACACGCTCAGTGGACAATAGGGCGGTGAGTACTGAGCCCGAAACGGCGCCACCGTCGCCACCGCTGCCCAAGAAGCGCGTCGCCGTGGTGTTCGCCGTCGCCGCGGTGCTGTGGGGGATCGACCTCCTCACCAAGCAGATCGCCGTGTCCACGCTGGAGGGCAAGCAGCCGGTCGAGTTTCTCGGCGGGCTCGTGTACTTCCAGCTGGTGCGCAACCCCGGTGCCGCCTTCTCGATGGCGACCGGGCTGACCTGGGTGCTCGCGCTGGTCGCGATCGCCGTCGTGATCGCCATCGTCTGGCTGTCCCGGCGGCTGCGCTCGGTCGGCTGGGCCATCGGCCTCGGCCTGGTGCTGGCGGGCGCGCTCGGCAATCTGACCGACCGGATCTTCCGCGCCCCCGGCCCGCTGCAGGGGCATGTGGTCGACATGATCTCCGCGTTCGCGCCGAACGGGCAAGGCTGGGCGATCTTCAACGTCGCCGACTCCGCGATCTGTGTCGGCGGCGTGCTCATCGTGATCCTTTCCCTGCTGGGCAAGGACTACGATGGAACGTCTACAAAGGACAAAAAGAAGGCGGCGAGCGAATGAGCGCGCGGATGTTGCCCGTTCCCGACGGGCTCGACGGTATGCGCGTCGACGCGGGACTGGCGAAACTACTGGGGCTTTCCCGCACGGTCGTGGCGGAGCTGGCCGAATCCGGCGAGGTCCTCCTCGACGGCAGGCCGGCCGGGAAATCGGACCGGCTCACCGCCGGCGGACTGCTCGAAGTGACGCTGCCCGATCCCGCCTCGGCCATCGAGGTCGTCGCGGAACCCGTCGAAGGCATGAAGATCCTGCATGACGACGACGACATCGTGGTGATCTCGAAGCCGGTCGGCGTCGCCGTGCACCCGAGCCCCGGCTGGACCGGGCCGACCGTCGTCGGCGGGCTCGCCGCCGCCGGGCTGCGCATCGCGACCTCGGGCGCCGCCGAACGCCAGGGCGTCGTGCACCGGCTGGACGCGGGCACCACCGGCGTGATGGTCGTGGCGAAGAGCGAGCACGCGTACACCGTGCTGAAGCGCGCGTTCAAGGAGCGCACCGTCGACAAGGGCTACCACGCCATCGTGCAGGGCCACCCGGACCCGACACGCGGCACCATCGACGCGCCGATCGACCGGCACCCCCGGCACGACTACAAGTTCGCCGTCGTCCAGGGCGGGCGGCCCAGCGTGACGCACTACGAGGTCGTCGAGGCCTTTCGTGCCGCGTCGCTGGCGCAGATCAAACTGGAGACCGGGCGCACGCACCAGATCCGTGTGCACTTCTCGGCGCTCAAGCATCCGTGCGTCGGCGACCTGACCTACGGCGCCGACCCGGTGCTGGCGCGCAAGCTCGGGCTTTCCCGGCAGTGGCTGCACGCGAAGACGCTCGGCTTCGCCCACCCGTCCGACGGGCGCTGGGTCGAGTTCGAGTCGGAGTACCCCGACGACCTGGCCAACGCGCTCCGGATCCTGCAGGACGAGAACTAGCCCCGTTCCGCGTGCTGGCCGCGGCGCACCCGAGTACATGAAGGCCCCCTTCCTTGCGCCCAGCTCCGTGAAGGACCCCTTCATGTACTTGAGGAGGACGGGGGTCGGTATCCGGCTAGTCGCGAAGGGGCCGGTTGTCTCGGCTGAGCTGCGTCAACGGGCCTTCACGTGCGACAGTTGTGACGTGTGGGGTTTCTGTGACTGTTGAGGCCTTCACGGACCCTCGCGTGCCAGTGCCGCGGCCCGCGCGCGTCAGTCCTCGATCGACCAGGTCAGCGTGCGCTCGTCCGGCTCGGGCCGTGGCGACCAGCGCACGGCGACCACGCGGGTCGAGTCCGGCAGCACGTAGACGGTGTGCCCACCCAGGGTCTCCCCTGGCCGGACGCCGATCTTGTGCGGCGGCCGCGACGTCAGCGAGACCGGCGCCTTCGCGATCGGCTTGCCGTCCGCGGTGAGCAGTTCGAGGTAGTTGTCCGGCAGCGACACGAACGGGATGTTCCCGCGGTTGGTGATCTCGGTGTGCACCACGACCGACCGTTCCCCGGCTTCCAGCGAGTAGCCCGCGGCGCTGAACAGGTAGTCCGCCGGGTCCTGGACCTCGAGCAGCTGGACGGTGAGCTGCTCGCCCTCCAGGCCCTGGGTCTCCATCACGTCACCGGTCCGGCCCTTCTTGCCCTCCGGCGCGGCCTGCGGCGTGACCTGCTGTTCGTCGCCGCGCGCCCAGGACGCGGTCTGCGGGACTCCCCAGGTGCTCATCACCGGGTCGGCGGGCGCCATCGGGGGCGGCGCGAACTGCTGCTGCGGCGGGACGGGCGGCCGCGGAGGCGGCGCCATCGGCTGGCGCACCGGCGCCGACGGCGGGCCGGGGTAGCGGCCCGACGGCGTGCCGTGCACGTTGTACGCGCCCGACGGCGTTCCCTGAACGTTGTACGGGCCGGAGGGGGTGCCCTGGAGGTTGTGCGGCCCCGAATGCCCCGGCGGACGCTGAGGCTGCGGAGGTTGCTGGGGCTGTGGTGGCTGCTGAGCCCAGGAGGGCGGTGCGCCCGCGATGGCGGCCCGCAGCCCGTTCGGGTCGCTCTCCACGCCCACGAGCAGCGGCAACCCGCTGCCGGACAGGGCGACCAGGCGGTACGCGACCTCGCGCGGGTCCATCCCGACCTTGGCCGCGAGTTCGTGTACGGCCGCCTTGCCCAGGTCCGCGAGGGCGGCGAGCAGGCGGATGTCCACGGGATCGGTCACGGCCACGTCCGGGAACGCTACCGTCTCGCTCTCGGCGCCGCGGGGAGAGGCCGTCCGAGCGCGGCAAAACCCGGCTTCGGTAGTACGCGGTCTCCATTAGGGTCGGGGATACCGCCTCCATCGACCTCTGGGGAAAGAAAACATGAGCGAAGTCTCCGCCCTCGCCGACGAGTTCGTCGAAGCCCTCTTCGACGCCGAGCCGGTCATGCCCGCTTTGCAGGGATTCCGTCCGGAATCGACCGGGCTCAGCGATCTCAGCGAGGCCGCGGGGGACGCCTTCCGCGCGCGGCTGGCCGGGTTCGCCGAGCGGGCCGAGGCACTCGCCACCGACGGTTTGAGCGCGGAGGAGAAGACCACCCGTGACGTCCTGATCGCGATGGCGCGGGCGAGGATCGCCCTGCTGGACTCGCGGTTCGTCGAGTTCACCGTCAGTGACCTGTTCATCTCGCCCGCGGCCGAGGTGCTCACCGTGCTGCCGATGATGTCGGTCGGGTCGGGCGAGCAGGCCGAGGCGCACCTCGGGCGGATCGCCGCGATCCCGGAGTACCTGCGGCAGGCCGCGCAGCGGCACCGTGACGGCGTCGCCCGCGGCCTGGTCCCGGTCGCGTACCTCGTCGACGCCGCCGTCGCGTACCTCGACCGGCACCTCGCCGAGCCGTCGGCCGATCCGCTGCTGCGCCAGCCCGCGCCCGACGAGGACTTCGAGACCCGCCGCGCCGAGCTGCTGCGTGACGTCGTCCGGCCCGCGATCGCGGAGTACCGCGAGGTGCTCGCGAAGGAGATCGCGCCGCACGGCCGTCCCGAGGACAAGCCCGGCGTCTGCTGGCTGCCCGACGGCGAGCGCATCTACGCCCTGCTCGCCGAGATGCACACGACGACCGACCGCACCCCGCGTGAGCTGCACCAGACCGGGCTCGACGTGATCGCGGGCCTCGCCGCCGAGTACCGCGAGTACGGCTCGCGGGTCTTCGGCACCAGCGACCTCCAGGAGATCTTCGCCAAGCTCCGCTCCGACCCGGCCCTGCGCTGGTCCGGTGCCGAGGAGATGCTCGACTCCGCCCGCGCGGCCATCACCAGGGCCGAGGCCGAGGCGCCGAAGTGGTTCGGCCGGATCCCGCCGCAGCCGTGGACGGTCGAGCCGGTTCCCGCCGAATCCGCGCCCGGCGCGCCCGCCGCGTACTACATGTGGCCCGCGATCGACGGCTCCCGGCCCGGGATCTACTTCGCCAACACCCACAAGGCGGAGGAGCGGTTCCGGCACGCGGCGGAGGCGACGGCGTTCCACGAGGCCATTCCCGGTCACCACTTCCAGCTGAGCCTCGCGCAGGGGCTCACCGAGCTCCCACTGCTGCGCCGCATCGGCGACTTCACCGCGTACGCCGAGGGCTGGGGCCTGTACACCGAGCGCCTCGCCGACGAGATGGGCCTGTACTCCGACGACGTCGCGAAGCTCGGCATGCTGACCATGGATTCGATGCGCGCCGGACGGCTGGTCGTCGACACCGGGCTGCACGCGCTGGGCTGGAGCCGTCGCCAGGCCATCGACTTCCTCACCGAGAACACGCCGATGGCGCCGGTGGAGATCGAGTCCGAAGTGGACCGGTACATCGCCTTCCCCGGTCAGGCGCTCTCGTACATGGTGGGACGGCTGGAGATCCAGCGCATCCGTGCCGAGGCCGAGCTGAAACTGGGGAGCCGGTTCGACATCAAGGCCTTCCACGACGTCGTGCTCGGCGGTGGCGCACTGCCGCTCTCGGTGCTGGACGGCGTGGTCCGCGACTGGGTCGCCGGCCACGGCGACACCCCGAACGGTCTGGCCGACGAGCTGATGGAGCTCAAGTTCGAGGAACTTCCGCTGTGGCGTTCCCTGCTCGGGCTCCCCGGCGACGAAGGCGCGCTGCCCGATCCGAGCGCGGAGGCCGCGGCCACGCAGCGCGCGACGGCGGTCGCCATCGCCGAGCGTGCCGAAGCCCTCGACACCGACGGCCTTTCCCCGGCCGAGGCGGTCACCCGCGAGGTCGTGATCCAGCAGGCGAAGGCGATGGTCGACGTCATCGACTCACGCGCCGCCGAGTTCTCGGTCAGCGACGGGCTGGCGTCGCCCGCGCTGTTCATGCTCAACGAACTCGCCGTCCTGTCGCTGAACGACGAGGAAAAGGTGCGCGGCTACCTGAAGCGGCTGGAAGGCATGGGTGCCTATCTGGACGCCCTGATCGTGCGCCAGCGCGCGGCCGCTGCCGACGGGCTGGTCCCGCCCGGCTTCCTGGTCGAAGGCGGGATCGCCTACGTGGAGCGTTATCTCGGCGACGAGGCGGGGGATCCACTGGCGCTCACCGCGTCCGTTTCCGTGGAGGGCTACGAAACCGAACGGGACCGGCTGCTGGCCGAGGTCGTCCGGCCTGCCTACACGCGGTACCGCGACTTCCTCGCCGACGAACTGCGTCCCGTGGCGAAGCCTGAAACCGAGCCAGGTCTCTGCGCGCTCCCCGGCGGGCAGGAGAAGTACGCCGCGCTGATCCGCGCGCACACCTCCACCGAGCGCACCGCGCAGGATCTGCACGACACCGGTCTCGACATGATCGCGAAACTGGCGGACCAGTACCGCGAGCTGGGCGGGAAGATCTTCGGCACCAAGGATCTCGAGGAGATCTTCGAGCGGCTGCGCACCGACCCAGCCCTGCGCTGGCGGGACGGTGAAGAACTGCTCGACGCCGCGCGTGACGCCATCACCCGCGCCGAAGCCGTTGCCCCGCAGTGGTTCTCTACCGTGCCCGAGGAGCGGTGCCAGGTCGAGCCGGTCCCGCCGGCGGAGGCGCCCGGCGGCACGCTGGCGTACTACATCGAGGCGTCGCTCGACGGCTCGCGGCCGGGCACCTACTACGCGAACACCCACGAGGCCGAGCAGCGCCCGAAGCACACGAGCGAGGCGATCGCCTTCCACGAAGCCGTTCCGGGGCACCACTTCCAGATCTGCATCGCGCACAAGCTCAAGGGCCTGCCGATGCTGCGCGGGCACGCCGACGTCAACGCCTATGTCGAGGGCTGGGGGCTCTACTCGGAGCGCCTCGCCGACGAGATGGGCCTGTACTCCAGCGACCTGACCAGGTTCGGCATGCTCACGCAGGATTCGATGCGTGCCGGACGGCTGGTCGTCGACACCGGGATGCACGCGCTCGGCTGGAGCCGTCAGCAGGCCGTCGACTACCTGGCCGAGAACACGCCCATGGCCAGGGTGGAGATCGAGGCCGAGATCGACCGCTACGCCGCCGTTCCAGGGCAGGCGCTGTCGTACATGGTGGGACGGCTCGAGATCGAGCGGATCCGTGCCGAGGCCGAGGCCGCGCTCGGCGACCGGTTCGACATCAAGGGCTTCCACGAGGTCGTGCTGAGCAACGGGATCCTCCCGCTGCGGGTGCTGGACGACGTGGTGAAGGCCTGGGTGGCCGCGCAGTGACCTGACACGGTGGCCGGGGCTCCGCGAGCCCCGGCCACCGCGTCACGAAGCCGTCAGGCGAGGGCGTCTTCCTTGTCAGGGGAAGCGCGAAACCGCATCCGGCGGACGTCCGGCAGTGCCAGCAGTCCCATATTGAACGCGCCCACCAGCACCGCGGCGCCGATCAGGACGCCCGCCTCGCTGGTCATCGCCGCCACCGGGGCCGCGAGGGCGAGCCCGAGCGGACGGGCGGCGAAGGACAGGAGCGCGTCGTAGGAATCTGCCCTGGCCAAGGTCTGCGGTGGGAACTGCTGCTGCATCACCGTCTGCCAGAGCGTGTTGAGGATCCCCAGTCCGAACATCGCCACGAAATAGGCGGCGGCGTTCAGCCAGACCGGACCGGGGATGGCGAACGCGGCCAGCGGCAGGGCGAACACCGCGCCACCGAGCGAGGTCGCGATCAGCGGCCGGGCCAGTGACAGGCGCGGCGCCACGAACGCGCCGGCGATCATGCCCACCATGCCGCACTGGTAGATGATCACCCACGAGATCTCGCCGCCCAGTACGCGGATGGCGATCAGCGGGCCCAGTGTCATGAAAATGCCGGCGGTGAGGTTCGAAACCCCGTGTCCCAGCAGGTTCGTCCAGAACCAGCGGCGTTTGCGGACCTCGGACCAGCCTTCGGCCAGGTCGCGGAAGAACGTGGCCTCCTTGCTCCTCGGCGGACGGGCGGCGGTGCGGAGACCGCCGAGCATCGAGCCGCCGGCGAAGAACACGAGCGCGATGGCCACGAACAGCCATCCCGCGCCCACCGTGACGATCAGGGCTCCCACGATGCCGGGCCCGACCACCAGTGCCAGCCCTCTGGCGACGCCGAGTTGCCCGTTGACGCGCAACCGGTCGCGTTCCGGCACGGTCGAGATCACCAGCGGCGACATCGTCGGGGTGCCCAGCGCGATGGCGGCGCCCGCGATGGCCGAAAGGATCGACAGGTGCAGGAGCTGGGCCGAGCCGATGAGCAGTTCGACGCCGATGGCCAGCTGCGCCAGGCCGCGCACCACGTCGGTGGCGAACGCGAGCCGCTGCGGCCGGACGCGGTCGGCGATGACGCCGCCGACCGGCAGCAAGAGCAGCTGGGGGATCAGTTCGGAGGCCAGGACGACACCGACGGCGGTGCCGGACCCGGTCGCCTCGATGATCGCCAGGATCAGCGCGGTCGGGATCATCGCGGTGCCGAGCAACGAAAGCGTCCGGCCGATCAGGAGCCGGCGGACCATGGCGGGTACGGCGGTGACGGCGGGGTCGCTCACGCCACGCCTCCCGACCCCGCGAAGGCGTGACGGCCTTCGACGGCCGCGGCCATCCCGGAGCCCAGTTCGTCCAGCAAAGCCGGTGGCGCGTGGAGGAACGCGTGGTGCTCGCCCTCCAGCACGACCTGCCGGAACCGGCCTGGTTCGGTGTACTCGGCCCAGCCGGTGCTCTGCTCCGGCCGGATCTCGACGTCGTCGCTCCAGCCGATCGCGTGGATCGTCGTCGGCAGTTTCACCGGCGTGTCCAGGTGGTAGGCCTTGTTCGCATCGACATCCTTGCGCAGCACTCGCAATCCCATCGCGATCATGTCCGGACTGAGGTTTCCGCCGAGCTTCCCCACGAACGCGGTGAGTTCGTTCGCGAGTTCGGCGTTGGTCAATTCGAGGAACCGGCCGAACGGGCCATCGTGCGGGGAAACCTGGGAGGAGAGGAACAACCGGTCCGGCGTCGGCAGGCCACGCTCCCACAGGAGTGACGCCAGCGCGAAACCGGGTAGCGCGCCGCCGCAGTGCCCGAAGAAGCCGAACGGGCGATCGAAATACGGCAGCAACTGGTCCGCCAGTTGCTCGGCCAGCTGCTCGTAGGTGCCGTAATGCGGTTCCTTGATGCGGTTCTCGCGGCCTGGCGGCTGGACGAGGCAGATCTCGGCGGGGCCGGCGAACGCCGGCCATCGGTTGTACATCGAGGCACCGACGCCGGAGTAGGGGAAACAGAACAGGCGGGCGGCCGGATCGGCCCGGGGCCTGCGTAACAGGACGCGTTGCGGTTTGGCTGGAGTCGGGGAAGACATGATCACCTCGTGAAGAGAGCGATGGGAGGATCAGCGGGTCACCGGAACCGGCCCGTCGGCCGAGATCGCTTCCTCCAGTTCTTCCGCGGCACCTTGGCGTAAACGGGCGGAGACACGCATGTCCTTGATGCCCGCGACGAAATTGGACGTGAGGTGCTCGACCGGGGTGTCCAGCCGGAATTCCGCGACCTTCCCGACGATCTCCTCGAACAGCAGGCGCAGCGCGATCCGCGCGAGGGGAGCGCCGATGCAGTAGTGCGGGCCGAAACCGAAGGCGACATGCCGGTTGGGCGAGCGGGTGACGTCGAAGCGGAACGGGTCGGCGAACACCTCCTCGTCGCGGTTCGCCGATCCCAGCCAGGCTACGACGGCGTCACCGCGGCGCAGTTCGACTCCGCGGATCTCCGTGGGCTGGACGACATACCGCATGAAGTGATTCGCCGGTGACGACCAGCGCAGCCCTTCCTCGACGGCTCCGGTGACCAGGTCCGGGTCGGCAGCGACGCGCCGGTACTCCTCGGGATGGTCGATGAGGGCCAGTACCGTTCCCGCGACGGCGTGCGGTGTGGTGACGTTCGCGCCCAGCAGCAGGCTGTAGCAGTTGTAGACGATTTCGTCGTGCCGGAAAGCGCGCCCGCCGACCTGCATCCGCATCAGCGACCCCACGAGGTCGTCGCCCGGCTCGCCCGCGCGGCGCCGGACCTCGCCCGAGAAGTACGAGAACAGCTCGTGGTGGGCGGAAGCCAGCGTGCCGCCGCCCTTGCCCTGGCGGAATTCCGGATCGTCCGGCGCGACCGCCATGGTGGTCAGGCGGGTGAGCCGTGGCCAGTCGGCTTCGGGAAGTCCCATCAGCGTCCCGGTGAACGCCATCGGGAAATCGGCCGCCGCCCTGGCGAGGTTCCACGAACCCGCCGCCAGCGGCGCGATCATGCGATTCACCACCCGCCGCACCTTCGGCACCATCGGCCGCAACGCCCGTGCCGAAAGCATGTCCATCATCGGCCGCCGCATCGAGGTGTGCACCGGCGGATCGCTGGCCGCCATCATCTTGCCGCCCGCCGGGTCGCGGCCGCCCAGGATCGACAGCAGGGTGCCCCGGTTCGAGGTGAACCGGGTGTGGTCGCGCAGGACGTCGTTGACGTCGTGGTACCTGGTGACCGACCAGAAGGAGCGGCCGTCGGGCAGTTCCTGCCGGTGCACTGGGGAGTGCCGGCGCATGGCCGTCCAGATCGGATGCGGATCACCGGATCCGTAGAGCGTCGGCGCGTGGAGGTCCGCCTCCCCGATCTCGTGCGGGGCCACCGCCGTGTCGTCGGCGCTGATCTTCATCGGGGTTCCTTCCCGCGTGAGGTCTCACCGTCGATCAGCGCGGCGAGTTCCGCCACGGACGGGTTCTCGTAGAACGCGTAGGTGGGGATGTCCACGTCGTGGGCGTCGCTGATCTCGGTGGTGAGGCGGACCGCCACGAGCGAATGCCCGCCCGCCTCGAAGAAGTCGTCGTCGACGCCGATCCGGTCGATCTGGAGCAGATCCGCCCAGAGTTCGGCCAGCCACGCCTCCAGCGGGGTTCCCGGCGCCCGGTAGTCGGTGCTCAGGTCGCCCCGTTCCGGGAGCGGCAGCCCGGCGAGCGCGTCGCGGTCGACCTTCCCGTTCGCGGTCAGCGGGAGTTCGTCCAGCCGGACGAACCGGCCGGGGATCAGGTACGGCGGCAGGGATTCCCCGAGATGGGCCCGCAGCGCGGCGGTGATGATCGTGTCGTCGCAGGCGTAGTAGGCGAGCAGCCGGTGGCCGGTGCCAGACGGCAGCGCGAGGACCGCGGCGTCGCGCACCTCCGGGTGGGTCCGCAGCGCGGTCTCGATTTCGGCGGGCTCCACACGGAAACCGCGGATCTTGACCTGCCGGTCGTTGCGGCCGGCGAACTCCACCTGCCCGTCGGGCAGACGGCGGCCGAAATCACCGGTCGCGTACATGCGATCGCCGGGGACACCGGAAAAGGGATCGGGCAGGAAACGGTCCGCGGTCGCGCTCGGCGCGCCGAGGTAGCCGTGCGCGAGACCGAGTCCGGCGGCGTGGATCTGACCCAGTTCCCCGTCCGGCACCGGGGCGCCGTGCTCGTCGAGCAGGTACACCCTGGTCCCGGTGATGGCGTGGCCGATCGGGACGGAGCGGGTGCCCACCGGCCGATCGAGGACGGCGCAGCAGGTGAACGTCGTGTTCTCGGTCGGCCCGTAGCCGTTGAGGACGGTGGTGGACGGCAGTGCTTCGATGGCTCTGTCCACATGCGACGGTGAAAGAACGTCCCCGCCCGCGATCAGGATCCGCAGCCCGGTCAGATCCTGTGCCGCTGTTTCGATCACCTGGTGGAACAGTCCCGCGGTCAGCCACAGGACCGTGATCTTCTCCTTCCGGACGAGGGCGGCCACGTCGGCGGGCCGCAGTTCTCCCGCCGGTGCGACGACGAGCTTGCCACCGTTGAGCAGAGCTCCCCAGAATTCGAGGGTCGACGCGTCGAACGCGGCGGGCGCGAACTGGAGGAAGACGTCGTCCGGTCCGACCGGGAGGTAGCGCGCGCCGACGACGAGCCGGAGGACGGCGCGATGCGGCACGACCACGCCCTTCGGCACACCGGTCGAACCCGAGGTGTAAGCGATGTATGCGGTGTGTTCGCCGGAGACCTCGACCGCCGCGCCCGGCTCACCGGCACGGGCGGACAGTTCCTTCAAGGTCAGCCACGGACTTTCCGGCGCCTCGATGGTTTCTTCCGTGATCACGAGCCGGGAACCGGCGTCGCGCAGGATCGTGTCGCGTCGTGCGTCCGGGGTGTTCGGGTCGAGTACGAGGTAGGCGGCGCCTGCCTTCAGCACCGCCAGCAACAGGACCACGAGGTCCGCCGAACGCGGCAGGATGATGCCGACGGCGTCCCCCGGTACGACACCGGCCGCGCGCAGCGCGGTCGCGAGCGTCGCCGACGACTGGTCGAGTTCGCCGTAGCTCAGGACTTTGGCACCATCGGTGACAGCGACGGCTCCCGGGTTCTTCCTGGCCCGCTGTCCGAACGCGTCGACGATGGACCGCGCGGGCGCGGCCTCGAGGGTGCGTTCCTCCATGGTGGATGTGGTGGACACTGTGTCATCCCTTCTTTTCCCGCTTGCCGGAATCCAGCGCGATCCAGACCGAAGCCGCTTGGGCCAGCAGCCGCCCGGTGTCGTCGTAGAGCGCGGTGCCGACGTTGGCGGTACGGCCGTGCCGCCGCCGGAGCCTGCCGACGATCACGTGCGCGCGCCCGGGTGACGGTCGCTTGTGGACGATCGCGCTCATCCGCCCGAGCACCATCGGTTCCCGGACCGGGTCGCCGGTCCAGCCGCCGGGGCAGTCGAGCACGCTCCACACCAGCGCGGACGGCACTTCCCCGTCGTCGCCCGCCTCCGGCGTCCAGGTGCACGCCACCAGGTCACGGCCGTCGACCTTGCCCGGGGTCACCGGGAAACCGCCGGAGGGCTCGCGTTCGACGCCGCAGACGAAGCACGTGGGGAACGGATGCCCTTCCCTGCCTGCGAATCCCGCTTCCGCCTGTTCCGCCTCCGCGACGGTGACGGGTTCGATCTCGTCCACCTTCCCGGCTTCGGGGCCGATGGTCGCGATCAGGCGTTCTCCGTGCCACACCTGGGTTCGCCGCGCTCCCGCCCGGACCTCCAGGTCGGTCCCGAGCGGCGGCGGGGCGTGCAGGGTGACCGCGGGAGGGGTCGCCTCCGAATACGCGGCCAGCCCGGCGAACACGCCGCACGCGTAGCCGCCGTTCGCGCTGTCGGCGGGCCCGTTGTAGGCGCCGCCGATCCTGACCTTCATCAGGATTGTCCTGAATGGACTTGACGTAGCGGGAACTCGGCGCAGAGTTCGCGCACCGAGGCCTCGACCTCGGCGCGGACCGTCTCGTCGAGTTGCCATGCCCGGGTACCGTCGGGTCGCACGGCGGACAGCACCCGGTCCACGACCCCGGCGCAGCGGACCACCGCGGCGTCGGTCAGGCCGCGGGCGGCGAGGATGTTCGTGCCGAAGCGCAATCCGCTCGTCACCAGCGGGCCGTGGGGGTCACCGTCGATCACGTTCTTGTTGGCGACGATGCCGCACGACTCGAGTGCCTGTTCCGCGATCACCCCGGTGAGCCCGGCGCGGCCGACGTCGACCAGCACGAGATGGTTGTCGGTGCCGCCGGTGAGCACTTCGTACCCGGCGGCCAGCAGCGCGGCGGCCAGTGCGTCGGCGCTGGTCCTGATGCGCTGGGCGAGCGCGCGGAATTCGGGGGTGAGCACCAGATCGAGCGCGCGGGCCTTGGCGGCGATCGCGTCGAACGCCGGTGTGCCCTGGAAGTAGGGGAAGACGGCGTTGCGCATCACGTCGGCGAGCGGACGGCCCTTCCGCTCGCCGACCGGCGTGTCCGCGTCCTTGCCGAGCAGGATCAGGCCGCCGCGGGGGCCGTAGAGCTGTTTGTACGTGCTGGTGGTGGTGATGTGGGCGTGGTCGATCGGGCTCGGGTGCAGTCCCGCCGCGATCAGCCCGGCCACATGGGAGATGTCGGCGAGCAGGTACGCGCCCACCTCGTCGGCGATTTCCCGGAACCGGGCGTAGTCGATCGTCCTGGGATAGGAGCTGGCTCCGCACACGATCACCCGCGGCCGGTGATCGCGTGCGAGGCCGGCGACGTGGTCGTAGTCGATCAGCCCGGCGGGATCCGTGCCGTAGGAGACGGAAGTGAAGTAGCGGCCGGTGACCGACGCGGTCGCGCCGTGCGTCAGATGCCCGCCCGCGCTGAGATCCATGCCCAGGATGACGTCGCCGGGGGAGAGCAGGCCGAACAGGACGATCTGATTGGCGTTGCTGCCCGAATGCGGCTGCACGTTGGCGTACCGGGCGTGGAACACGCGCCGCGCGCGATCGATGGCCAGCTCTTCGATCTCGTCGACGATCGCGCTCCCGGCGTGGAAACGCGCTCCCGGATAGCCTTCGGCGGTCGTGTTCCCGAGCACGGATCCGGCGGCCTCGAGCACCGACGGATCCGCGACGCTCGCGGCCGCGATCATGGCGAGGGTGCCGTCCTGGCGGAGGCGTTCGCGTTCGATCAGGTCGAACAGCTCCGGATCGGCCCGGGCGAGGCCGTGCGGGGCGCGGCCGGCGAAATCCGCGATGTTCGCGAGGGTCATGTTTCGCTCCTGTCGAAGGCGGCACCCGGCAGGGAAACCGGGTCGGCGGGGGAGCAGGCGAGCCGGTCCGCCGCGGTGAGCAGGCCGTCACGCAGCCGGTCAAGGGCGTCGTTGCCGTACCGGTTCAGATCCACGGTGATCTCGCAGTGGACGCCGCCCGCGCGCGGTTCGTTGAGCGCCTCGACGCGGATCGGGAATTCGGCCCTCTCCCGCATGTCCTCCTCCGGTCGCAGCAGACCGGATTCGAGCAGGTCGTCGCGCGCGTGGAAGTGGACGTAGTTGAAGGCCGAGTCGAACGGACGGCGGCCGAGCAGCTTGCGCACCTCGGAATCGGGGAAGCGCCGGTACGGGAGAAGCGTGTTCTCGGCGGACAGCGCCGAATCCGCCGCTTCCCGCCAGCTGCTTCCGGTCAGCGCGAGGCGCAGCGGGAGATAGTTGAGGAACAGCCCGATGGTCAGGTCCGCGCCCGTCACCTCCGGTCTGCCGCTGACCGGAACCCCGATGACCGGTGCCGGGTCGCCGATGATGGCCGCGACCGCGGCGGCGTGGGTCACCAGCATCAGGGATTTGAGCGGTACGCCCCACGACGCCGAGCGTTTCGTCAGCGCGGCGGTGAGGTCGGACGGCAGGGTGAAGCCGATCTTGCGGAATTCGGGGGTGGCCGAGGGAGGTTCCGCGCCCAGATGCGGCCGCAATGCTTCGAAGTAGGCGCGCGCCTCCGTGTCGCTCAAGGCCGCGCGTTCGAGCCGAACGTAGTCCTCGGCGGGTGCGGGCGTGCCCAGCTCGACGGTGCCGCCGTCGAGCAGGGCGTCGTACACACGGACCACTTCGCTGACGAACAGCGACTCGCTCCAGCCGTCCATGATCGCGTGGTGGAACGCGTGGGAGAACCGGAAGGAGCGCTCGTCGAGCGCCGCGGCGTGCACACGGATCAGCGGCGCGGTCTCCGGATCGAACGGCAGCGCCAGTGACGTCATCACCTGCTCTTGCCGTTCGGCGACGACGTCCTCGGCCAGGCCGCGGTGGTCGGCGATCTCGAGCGGGATCGTGGCTACCTCTCGGACGACCTGCATCGCTTCGCTGAAGGACACCAGGTCGAATCCGGCGCGCAGGGAGGGATGACGTGCGGACACCTTCGCGAGCGCCTTCGCGAGGATCTCTTCGACGAGTGGGCGGTTCACCACCCGCGACACCACTTCGTGGTAGAGCTCGCCGCCGCTGAGCAGCGATTCGTAGATCAGGCCGAGCTGAAGCCGGGTGGCCGGGTGGACCCGCTCCGCGCCGTCCGGGACGAGCGCCCGGTCTTCGGGGGAGAGCAGTTCTTCGTGCTCCTCCTCCGGTCCTGATCCCAGCGCCGAGGACATACCGCGCACGGTCGGATTCCGGAACAGGTCGACCAGGGTGAGGTGCATGCCCCGCTCGGCCGCCGCTCCGATGACCTTCAGCGCGAGCAGGGAATCCCCGCCCAGCGCGAAGAAGTCCGCGTCGTTGTCGACCCGCTCGACGCCGAGCACGTCCCGCCAGATCTCGGCCAGCGCGTCTTCGGTGTGGCCGGTGGTGTCAGTCATCGTCTTCTCGCTCCGGGAAGTGGTCACAGCGCGCCGATCTCCGCGCCGCTGACGGCGCGCGGGCCGTCCTCGAAGGTGAAGCGGAACATCAGCCGTCCGCTGATCGCCGCGGTCAGTCCCGCCAGTTCCGCGTGGTCGCCGACGCGGCCGATGGTCATGTCGAGTTCGTGCGTGTGCACGCCGCCCGGCAACGTGGTGCCGGGTTTGCCGAACGGGCGGTACACGCTCACCCCCGGCAGTTCGCGGACGCGTTCGCCTCCGTCGATGCCGTCCAGCACGCATTCGCGCCGCGGCGCCGGATGGAACTGCTGGAAGAACACCGCGTCGTGCGGCGGCGGAGGCACCCGGACGTCCTCGCCGAGGGCGATCCGCCCGCCGATCTCGATCAGGTTGACGTCGAGGGCGCGGATCGAGAGCTCGCTGATGCCGCCGCCGAGTCGTCCGTTCACCTCGATCAGCCGCGGGCCGTCCGGGGTGAGCTTGAACTCGGTGTGCACCAGCCCGGTGGTGATGCTGAGCGCGGCGATCGCCCGGCGCGCGATGGCCTGCATCCCACCGTCTTCGGCGGGCCCGAGCGGCGACGGCCAGAACCGGCCGGTCTCCCGGAACGGCGGCACCATCGGCAGTTTCCCGGTGACCGCGAGATCGTCGATCCGGCCGGCTACGACGACGTTCTCCACTGAGACGTAGTCGCCGAAGGCACCGCAATCCCGACCAGGCAGGTATTCCTCCAGGATCAGCCCGCCCGCCGGGTCGTAGCCGGGCGCGCCCCCGGAGAGCAGCCTCCGGGCCAGCGCTTCGCCGTCGGCGCCGTCGCGGATCAGGTAGGTGTTCATGCTGGCGCCGCCGTAAAGCGGCTTCAGCACCGCGGGCAGGCCGGTCTCGGCGACCGCGGCCGCCCAGTCCTCCGGAGCGGTGACGGGATGGAAGCGGACGGCGTCGACACCGGCCGCGCGCAACACGGATCGCTGTTTCGCCTTGTCGGTCAGGTAGGTCAGCGTCTGCTCGCCCAGGTACGGCAGGTCGAGCGCGCGGGCGAGCGCCCCGGTCAGCCGAAGGGCTTTCTCGCTGTAGGTCACGATGCCCGCCGCGCCCCGCGCCGCCAGTTCCCGCGCGGCGCCGTCGACGGACTCGATCGCGGTGACCCGGCCGAACTGCTCCAGCAGCGGGCGCATCGCGGTGGTGTGCTCATTGACCGGGATCGCGAACAGGCAGGGCGTCCACGACGCCAGGCCGACCGCGATCTCGCCCGGTGGCGCCGCGCCCTGGTCGTAGACGACGACGAGCGGTCCGGTCATCGAGCGGCCGTTCGTGCCGACACCGGCCGGATGTCGGTCCACACGGTCGCGATATGCGCGAGGCAGGCGTCCCTGGTGCCGCTGAAGCCCACTTCGCGCCATCCCGCGGGCGGAGTGGTGGCCGCGGGCCACACGGAGTACTGCTCTTCGTGATTGACGACGACGGTGTAGTTCACGACAGGCTCCCGGGTCGAAGGGTCGGCAGGGCATCGATGAAGGCGTTCGCGAGGGCGCGGACCCGGTCGGCGGGCAGCAGATCCGCGCTGTGCAACCAGGACACGGACAACCGCGAGCCGGCGAAGACCGCGTAGCACTCCAGCGCGTACGGCCGGGGCATGGCGGGATCGCGGTCGGCGCCGGTGCCTTCGATACGCACGGCGCCGAGCGCGCCATCGTTCCCGGTCTCCGCGAGATAGGCGGGTGTACCCCAGAAGTTGAACAACAGCCGCGGTCTGGGCAGCGCCGAGAGCCGGGCCCGCACTTCCGCGTCCGGGTGCAGGAACCGCGCCGTCTCGAAGTCGAAGCCGCGGCCGGGTACCGCGCGGTGCAGCGCGGCGATCTCGGCCGAGTCCGCGGAAAGCGGCAACGCGAACGGATAAGCCGAGTTGAAGTACCCGACGATCCGGCCGGGGTCGAGGTCGAGGACGTCCTCACGGCCGTGTCCGCCGAGCTGGACCAGCATCTCGCCGTCGGCGCCGGTCCACTCGCGCAACGCGGTGCCGAGCGCGCCGAGAAGGCATTCGTAGACCGAGAGCCCGCGTTCGCGCGCCGTCTCCGCGATGGCCTGGCTCGCCGCTTCGTCCAGCAGGGTGCGGACGTCGCCGACGGCGCCTTCCACCCCCGCGACACCGTCCTGGACGACCTGGGCGGTGCCCGACCAGTCCCGGTCGAGCCAGTGGCCCACGTCGAGCCGGGTCGGATCGGTCCGCACGTAGCCGGTCAAGGCCGCCGCCCACGCCGCCGGGGACGGGCCGGGCCGCGCGAGCGCGCCGTCGTCTCCGTCGCGGAGGATCGCGGACAGCTCGTCGGTGATCAGATCCCAGGAGAACAGGTCGACCATCAGGTGATGGATCACCACGACCAGCCGGTCCGGTGCGCCGTCGATCCTCAGCAGACCGAACCGCGCCACGGGGCCCGAGCGCAGGTCGAGCGTTTCGTGCAGTTCGGTCGCCGCTCGATGCGCCCGCTCCTCCACCTCGGCGGCGGGCACCCCGGTCAGGTCGAATTCGGTGACCGGCGGCGCTTCCGGCGACGCGTACTGCCGCGGCTCACCGGTCAGGTCCAGCCGCGTGCGCACCGCGGGATGCCGCCGGGCCAACACCCGCACCGCGGCCGTGATCTCGCCGAGCTCGTAGCCGCGTCCGAGGTCGTAGGAAACGCCGTGGTTCCAGTGATCCGGGTTCGGCACCTCACGGGCGAGGAAGGACAGCTGAGCGGGCGTGAGAGGGCCGCTGTCGGCGTTCGGCTCGCCGTTCGCTTCGGACAGGTCCTCGAACGGGATGGCTACCTCGGCGAGGTTCTCCACCGTCGGGTGTTCCAGGATGTGCCGCGGCCGCAGCGCGATACCGCGCCGTTTGGCCTCCTGCACAATGCGGATCCCGACGATCGAGTCTCCGCCGAGCGCGAAGAATTCGTGCCGGATGCCGATCCGGTCCGCAGTGGGCAGATGTGCCGCCCACACCTCGCACAGCGTTTCCTCCACCGGGGTGCGCGGCGCGACGTACTCCTCGTGAGCCCGCTTCTCGGCGGCCACGGCCCGCAATGCCCGCCGGTCGACCTTGCCGTTGGCGTTCCAGGGCAAGGAATCCAGCACGATCACCTGGTTCGGGACCATGTAGTCCGGCAGCCGTTCGGCGGCGAACCGCCGCAGCTCTTCGGCGTCGAGCCGCCTGCCGGGAGCGGCGGTGCCGAAGGCGACCAGCCGGGCGAGACCGTGTTCGTCCAGCAGTTCGACGGTGGCCCTCGCGACGTCGGGCGAGGTCTCCAGCAGGTGCTCGATCTCGCCGATCTCGACCCGCCTGCCGCGGATCTTGACCTGGCTGTCCGCCCGGCCGAGCAGGACGACCGCGCCGTCCGCGCGCCAGTACCCGAGGTCGCCGGTCCGGTACAGACGGCTTCCGGGAACGGTGGCGAACGGATCCGGCACGAACGACGACGCGGTCATCGCGGGTTCGCCGAGATAGCCGCGTCCGACGCTGCGCCCGCCGATGTGGATCTCCCCGGTGACGCCCGGCGGCACCGGCCGCTGATCCGGGTCGAGGATGTGCACGGTGACGTTCGGCAGTACCAGCCCGATCGGCGTGTGCCGTGGCTCGTCGGGGCCGACGGGGCCGCCCGTGGTGTCGTCGGCGACCTCGGCGGGGCCGTAGGCGTTGAGCAGCGGGACGCGGGGGAACCGGTCGTGCCAGCGGGCCGCCAGGCCGGGGCTGAGGACCTCTCCAGTGGAGATCATCAGCTTCAGGTGCTCGCGCAGGCTCGCGGTGAGCCCTGGATCGTCGCGGAGTTCGTCCAGCAGGACCGCGATGTAGGTCGGCACCAGTGCCAGGCAGCCGAACCGGTGCCGCACGGCGAGCGCGAGCAGCGCGGCCGGATCGCGCACGGTGTCGTCGGGGACGACCCGCACGGTCGCGCCGGCGGTGAGACCGGCGAACATCTGCCAGATCGAGAGGTCGAAGGTCAGCGGCGCGGTCTGCGGGACGATGGTGCCGGGCCTCAGCCCGTAGTCGGGCACCCGGGTGGCCAGCAGGTTGAGGAAGGACCGGTGTTCGATACAGGCACCCTTGGGCCGCCCGGTCGAGCCGGACGTGAAGATGGCGTAGGCGAGGTCGCCGGGCTCGGGCGCAGGGCCGAGGTCGGTGACGTCTCCGTCTGGCGCGTTCCGCAGTTCCGCCAAGTCGAATCGCGGCCGCCCGGCCGGTCCCGGTACGCCGGGGACGGCGATGAGCGCGTCCGCCCGCTCGATCAGATCCGTTTGCCGCGCCGGTGGTGTGGCCGGGTCGACCGGCATGTACGCGGCCCCCGCGAAGAGGATCCCGACCGCCGTCACCAGGAACCAGGCGTCACGCGGGGCGGCCAACGCGACGAGGCTTTCCCTGCCGATGCCTTCGGCCCGCAGTCGCAGGGCGATCGCGGTGGCGTGACGGCAAAGTTCCGCGTAACCGAACGACTCGGTGTCGTCCTCGACGGCGGGGGCGCCGGGCGCCAGGTGTGCTTGCCGCAGCAGCAGTTCCCGATAAGGGACGGTGCTGTCCAGCGGAGCGGTTTCGTTGAATCCGGCGAGCAGCGCCGTCGTGGCGTCGTCGAGCACGCCGAGTTCGCTGACCGTCCGGCTCAGGTCGTGGAGGCCCTCCTCCAGCACGATCCCGATCCCGTCGACCAGATACCGCAGCCGCGCCGCGTCGGCGAGCGTCGAGCGGGCACGGACGCCGTGCGCGTCGCAGGCGAGCGCCAGCGGGGCCGTGCCGGGCCGGTCACCCCAGACGAGTTCCAGCGTGTGGCTCTCGCCGGGCGTCTCGTGCGTCATCGCTTCGGCGACCGCGACGCGGACCTCGCCGAGCCAATCCCGCACGGTCAGCTCGGGCAGGGGCCGGAGGAACAGCGGGAACCGTTCACCCGACGGAGGCCCGGCCTGGAGGGTGATGCCTTGGTACGCACCGAATCGCCGCAACACGACCGCGGTCGCGGCCGCGACGACCGTCCAGCAGAGGACGGGATCGCCACCGGTGATCGCGGCCAGCCGTCCGGCCGTGCCCGCGGCCCAGTTCGCGGAGGCTTCGGCAGGTTCGGCGCCGAGCGCGTCGAAAAGCCCCGCGACGGCGGTGTCACCGTCCCGCAACGCGCCGTCGCGGCTCGCCGATGGGCTGAAACTGATGCTCATACCGCTCCCTCTCAGAACCGGAAATCGGGCAGTGCGACGCCGGCGGGTGCGGCGCCGGTCAGCTCTTGGAGTGACTCCTTTTCGCCGTTCTCGGTCAACCGCCGCAACAAGGCTTCGAAATCCGTCAGCCACCCTTCGACCGTCTCCCGGTCGAAGAGGTCGGCCGCGTACTTGACCCGGCCGCGGAGTTCGGCGCCGTACTCCAGCATCGACACGCTGATCGGGAAAGCGGGCGCCGACGGGTCGACGTCGAGCAGTTCGACGCCGGGCCCGCCGTCGCCGAAGGACTCCGCGATCCGCTCGACCCCCGCGTGGTAGGCGAAGTTGGTCGTCGCGAGCATGGCGCTGCCCCGCGGATGTGCCAGGCGCACGATCCGGTCGGTGGGCAGGTCCGCGTGCGCGAGCGCGGCCAGCTGGGAGCCGCGGATCTCGGCGAGATAGTCGGTGAACCCGGTGTCCGGCGACGGCTTCGAGCGGATCGCGACAGTGTTGACGAAGCAGCCGACGACCTCCTCGTCCTGCTGCCCTCGGCCGTTGACCGGGATGGCGACGCTCTGGTCCGGGACGCCGGTGATCTTCGACAGCAGGACCGACCACGCGGCCAGCAGCACCATGTTCACCGTCGCGCGCTCCCGCCGGGCGAGTTCCTTGAGCCCGTCGAACAGGACGGCGTCCAGCTCCAGGGGCAGCACCCCACCGGAGCCGGGCATGATCACCTGTTCCCGGTGGGTGGTCGGCAAGGGCGCTTCGGGCGCGCCGCCGAGGTAGTCCGTCCAGAACCGGGTCAGCCGCCGTCCGCGTTCGCCCGCCAGCGTTTCGCTCTGTTCACGCACCAGGTCGAAATAGGTGCGGGCGGGAGCGTCGCCGGACGGCCCACGGATCAGTTCTGGCAGCAGGATCCGCCACGACCAGCCGTCGCAGAAGAGGTGGTGCACGGTCAGCGTCAGCGCGTCCCGCTCCGTGTCGGCGAACCGGATCCGGACGAGCTGGGCCCGGACCGGCCGGTCGTAGGGCGAAAGCGGCGGCCGGACAAGTCCGGCCAGACCGGCCTCCAGTTCCGCCCGTGCGACGGCGTACGGCCGGTGGGAGAGGTCGAGCCGGATCTCTTCCAGCTCGACGGTCCTGTCCGCCTCCACGACCTGACGCGGGCCGGATTCGGTGTCCCGCAGGACAGCCCGCAACATCGGATGCCTGCGGGTCAGCGCCGCCAGCCGTTCGCGGATCAAGCCCGCCTCGACGACGCCGTCGAACAACAGGATCTCCGGCACGTTGTAGGCGTTCGATTCCGGGTCGAGCTGCCCGGCCGCCCAGATCGACAACTGCTGCCCGGACAACGGTCCGGACGCGGCGGGTTCGGCGGCGGGGATGCTCGGCGCGGGCGACGGTTCCGGGAGTTCCTCCTCGACCGCTTCGGCGATCCCGCCGATGTCGCTGTGGTCGAACAGATCCAGCACGGCGATGTCGGTGCCGAAGTGCTCGTTGATCCGGTTCACCAGCCGGGTGCCGTTGAGCGAATCGCCACCGATCGCGAAGAAGTCGTCGTCCAGCGTGGTGTCGGGCTCCTTGAGCACAGACCGCACGAATTCGAGGACCTGTTCCGCCACCGACAATTCCGGCGTCGGGGTGGTGTCGGGCCGTGTCGTCTCGAGCGGCCAGCAGTGCTCGTCCAGCAGCGGCGCCACCGGCAGCCTCGATCGGATCCGGGGAGACGGCAGCGTGGACCGCCAATCCGGCGTGAAGCCCAGCAGGTACAGCACGCGCAGTAGCTCCGCCGGGGTTCCGGCGGGCCGCACGTTCGCGGCGGGGTAGTGGCCGCTCAACGCGATGCTGAGCTCGCTGCCGGGGGCGAGGTCCAGCACGATCGCTTCGTCGGGGACGGAGGCCAGCGCCGCGCGCAGCTTGGTGCCGTCCGGCGGTGCCGCGTTCGGAGTCACCGTCAGGTCGCGGCCGCCCTCGGCGAACGCCACGCCCGCGGCGCCGGACGCGTGGGCCAGCACCAGCACCGGGACGATCCGCAGGTCCGCCAGAACCGAACGGAGCCCGGCGGAGTGGATCGCCGCCCGTTCGGTCATCGACCAGCTCTCGGCCGGTTTGATCGCGCTCGCCGCGGTGGTGACGTCGGCGAACCCGCGATAGTCGCGGGCCAAGCCCAGTAGCGTCTCCACGCCGGGTGGCGTGTGTTCGCCACCGAGGGCCAGTACGACCGGCGGCGGTGTCGCCACCACCGTCTCGTCGAGTTCCCCGGCCAGCTCACGGGAAAGCGCGGCCCGGTCGCGTACGACCCACGCGGCCCGATGCGCGAAATGCTCGCGACCGATGGCCAGCTGGCGCGCGAGGTCGCCGATGCCCGCCCCGCCGGGTTCCGCGATAGCCGAACGCAGCCGACCGACGAGGTCGCGCAAGCCTGCCCGATCGCGGGCCGAGATCATGATCGTGGCAGGGCGGTCCGGCGAGGAGGGCGGAACCGGGCGCGGGCCTTCTTCCACCACGACGTGCGCGTTGGTGCCGCTGAGCCCGAAGCTGCTGATACCCGCGATCCTGGGCGTCCCGCCCGGCCAGTCCTGGACCTCGCCGAGGACGCGAACCGGTCCAGATGCCAAATCCGCCAAGGGATTGGCCTGCTGGAAATGCGCGGTCGGGAACAACCGGCCGTCGCGGAACTGGGCGAGCACGCGGAGAAGACCGGCGAATCCGGCCATGCAGTCCAGGTGACCGAAGTTGCCCTTCACCGACGAGATCGGGATCTGCCCGGTGTACCCCGGCCAGCGGGCGACGGCCTGGCCGATACCCTGCAGTTCGATCGGGTCACCGATCCGGGTCGCCGTGCCGTGTGCTTCCAGGTAACCGATATCGGCCGGTCCGACAGCGGCGTCGCGCCACGCCTTCGCGATCACCTCGGCCTGTCCGGTGGGGCTGGGTGAGGTGAGTCCGTTGGCGCGCCCCGCGTCCTGGTTCACGGCGCTTCCGCGGAGGACGGCGTACACGGTGTCGCCGTCCCGGCGCGCGTCGGAAAGCCTTTTGAGCACGACGAAACCGCCGCCCTCGCCGAACGTGGTGCCGTCGGCCTCCGCGTCGAACGGGCGGCAGCGGCCGCTCGGTGACAGCACGCCGAGCCCGTCGCCGTTTTCCGGCCGTCGCGGCGGCGGGCCGAGGATGAGCTCGAAGCCGCCCACGAGGGCTAGAGAGCTTTCGCCCCGCGCGACCTTCCACCGTGCTTCGTGCAAGGCGACCAAGAACGAGGAACAGGCCGTGTCCACCACCGTGGCCGCGCCACGCAGATCGAGGTGGTAGGCGATCCGCCCGGCGGAATAGGCGGGCATGCTGCCGATGACCGCGGGCCCTTGTGCCGCGAGGTCGTCGGGTAGTAATTCCCGGAGCGTGGGTTCCGTCCCGCCGTACGCGGCGACGACGACGGCCGTGTCGCTGCCCCGCAGTTCAGCGGGCGCGTAACCCGCGTCGCCGAGCGCGCCGACGGCCAAATGGAGCATTCGGCGCTGGCGCGGGTCGATCAGTTCCGCGTCCGCTCGCGATATTCCGAAGTACCGGGCATCGAATCCGGTGATGTGGTTCAGCCATGCGCCGGGTTGCCCGTCGGAGTCCGGTTCCAGCCCCGTTTCCGCGGCCCTGTCCTCGGGCATCCGCCCCACGCGATCGGTGCCGGAACGGAGGAGGGCGGTCAACGAATCCCAATCCGGGTGACCGGGGAATTCGTAAGAAACGCCGATGATCGCGACAGAAATGTCGGCCACGCCTGACACTGATTCTCCTCGCTCTCGGATCTCGGGTTTGAAGGTCGCCGCGTTCGCCGGGCACGGGAAACGCCAGGACGCGCTGATCCGCATCCTGCGAAGAGGTGATTAATCGATCACCCGAGAAAATCTTTTTCGGCGCATCAGGTCATGGAAGGCCGGATGACCGTGGTGCTTGCCCGAACTCGTGGCGCCCCAGGTGTGAGCTCGGTGGCGGAGAGAAATACGCTGGTCAACCCCAGTTTCCCGCAGCGGTTCCGCCATGAAGAGAAAGTGAGTATCGGTGCACTGCCCCCCGTTCCCCCTTGATCGCGTGTCGCGATCAAATCGACTGTAACACTCGCGTATTGCTCGTCAAGGAGCACGATCGGGTGTCGGGTTCCCGATCGTGTCTATATATCCCCAGGTGAGCCTGGTCGGTAATCAATGGAGAGTGACTACTTCGGACGATCGATGTGCCCCGGTGAATCGTTCTATTATGCTACGATCACATTCGATCTTGCCGCTCCTGCCCAGCTCAACATACACGCGATGCCGTGCGCGTCAGTGGCGCCGGAAAGTTTTTCACGAGAATGGAGTAGGGCGAGTGTCGACGTTACCTGTGCGGGAGAACCGCACCTCGACCGTGGCGGAGCTGGTACGGCACACGATTTCGGTGAATGGGACACGGGCGGCCGTACGGCACCGCGGAATGACGGTGAGTTACGCCGAGCTGGGCGCTGCCGCGGGTGGTATCGCGGAAAGGCTGCGTGAGCTCGGAGCCGGTCCGGGCACGGTGGTGGCGATTCTCGTGAATCGTTCGCCCTTGTCGGTGATGGGCGTGGCGGCGGCATGGGCGGTCGGTGCCGCTTATGTCCACTTCGAAAGTGCGCATCCGGATTCGCGGCTGGCCGAGGTGCTCGCTTTGGCGGCACCGGTGGCCGTCGTCGTCGATGAACACAACGAAAGCAGGTTGCCCGATGCCCTGCGGGACAGGGTGGTCGTGGCCGAACGCACCGCTTTCGCCGAATATCGCGTCGATCCCGGCCGGACACCCGACGAGCTGGCCTACCTCGTTTTCACCTCGGGTTCTTCCGGGAAACCCAAAGCGGTCGAGGTCACGCACGGCGCGGTGGCCAATTACCTCGACGGTTTCCGGCGGGGCCTCGGCGATCTGGAAATCCGCAGCTACGGCCTGGCGACGACCTTCGCGGCAGACCTCGGCAAAGTTTCGGTGTACGGCGCGTTGCTCACGGGTGCCCGGCTCGACATCTACGACCGCGAGACCATCTTGGATCCGGCCGCCTTCGCCGCGGAGATCCGGGACCATCCGGTCGACTGGACGACCCTGGTGCCGTCGCAGGTGGAAGCGATCGCCGGCGCGGGCGACCTCGCCGCCGTCCTGCCAACGCGCGCGGTCATGCTCGCGGGGGAGGCGTTTCCGCCTCGGCTGGCCGAAGCCATCTTGGCCGCCCGCCCGGATCTGCGTGTCTACAACGGATATGGCCCTTCCGAGGCGACGATCGTGGTGACCATGCACCCGGTCGAGGTGGAGCCCGGTGCGCGCCGGGTGCCGATCGGCCTGCCGCTGGCGGGCACCGAGTTCCTGGTGCTGGACGAACAGCGCGCAGAGGTGCCGGACGGGGAGTCTGGAGTCCTCTACATCGGAGGTGCGTCCCTCGCGCGGGGCTACCGGGACGACCCGGGGCTGACCGCGGCGAAGTTCCCTCGGATCGGGGAGAACCGCTTCTACTGCACCGATGACGTCGTCGTGCGCCGTCAAGGGGGTGTACTGGAGTACCTCGGCCGCGCCGACGGCCAGCTGAAGATCAGAGGCCACCGGATCGAACCGGGCGAGGTCGAGGCGGCTTTGCTCGCCCTGCCGGGAATCCGCCAGGCGGTCGTGACCGGTGAACGGACGGACGACGGTCCGATGGAGCTCGTCGCTTATGTCGTCGGCCTCGAGAATCAGGCGGGTCTCGGTCGGAAACTACTGGAGTTCCTGCCTCCCGAACTGGTGCCGAGCCGTTTCCACCTGGTACCCCGGATCCCGGTCACCGTCAACGGCAAGGTCGATGGCGCGGAATTGCGCGCGCTCGCCGAGCGGCCGCCCGGCCCGGACGGTACGCCCGCCGAGTCGCCGGAATCGGAGCACGAACACGTCATCGCCCGGGTGTGGTGGGATGTGCTGGGACGGGCCGACATCGGGCGGAACGAGCGGTTCCTGGAGAGCGGTGGCGACTCGTTCAAGGCGCTGGCGGTATTCGCGCGCCTGCGGAAGCATTATCCCGAGGTCACCGTCGCCCAGCTTTTCGCAGAGCCGACGATCGCGGCCCTCGCCCGCGCGCTCGGCGGGGGTGACCGAGCGGCGCCTGTTCCGGTCGTCGAACTCTGACCGGCCGGGGTCGCCGGACGGAACATCAGTTTGGCGGTATTGGACACCTCGCGGTGCTGAATATCCTGCACCGGGGCCTTCCGTGACCAATCGGACGGCATGTCTGGGGAATTGGCTCGACACGGTTTCGCACCCACCGGTTTCCGGTGTGGTTCCTCGGGCGCGTGGGTTACCGAACGACTTCGTCGAAACGAACAGTTGGGGGTACTTCAGTATGACTAGAACACCGGCCAAGCGGATCGCGGCGGTGATCGCCGCCGCGGCGCTGGTCTTGCCGCAGCTGGCCACGAGCACGGCGCAGGCGACCGGCGCCGATACCGCGGACTGGCTGGCGAGCCGGATGTCGGAGCAGGTCACCGGCGCGAACGCGGCAAGCCACCTGCGGGAATTGATGAAATTGACCGCGGCGAACGGCGGGCACCGTGATTCGGCGTCTCCCGCTTACTCCGCTTCGGCCGATTATCTGACCGGGAAACTGCAGGCGGCGGGTTACCGCGTGCAGCGCCAGGAATTCACCTTCCGCGACTACGCCATCCACTCCGAGCGTGCCGAGGTGGTTTCGCCGAACCCCCGTTCGCTGAGGCCGCTCATCGCCCGGTTCACCGTTTCCACGCCGGCCGCAGGGCTGACCGCGGCCGTCGCGGTGCCCGCGGTCAAGGACACGGGCTGCACCGCCGCCGACTACGCGGGGCAGGACGTTCGCGGCAAGATCGTCCTGGTTCGGGTCGGGGACTGCTTCATCACTCAGAAGCAGCTCACCGCGGCGTCGGTGGGCGCGGTGGCGATGCTGATGAACGCCGATTCGCCCAACCCCGACCTCAATCTGCGCTACCGCATGGTTCCGCCGGAGGACGCCAAGATCCCGGTGGCGACCCTGCCCCGAGGTGAATCGGAGCAGCTCGCGGCCGACGCGGCGGGCGGGCCGGTCACCGTCCGGCTCGACCTGCGCGGGGCGGACACGAACACCAAGACGTTCAACCTGCTGGCCGACACGCCGACCGGGCGGGCGGACAACACGGTGGTCATGGGCGCGCACCTGGACAGTGTGGACACCACCCCCGGCGCCAATGACAACGCGGCCGCTTCCGCGACCGTGCTGGAGACGGCGTTGCAGCTCAAACGCTACGCGCCCTTGCTGCGCAACAAGGTGCGCTTCGCCTGGTGGGCGGCGGAGGAGAAGGGGCTTTCCGGATCGCAGTACTACGTCGACCAGCTGACCCCGGAACAGCGGACGCAGACCGCGCTGTACCTGAACCTCGAGATGATCGGCTCACCGAACTTCGCCCGTCAGGTCTACAGTGGACAGACGCCGGAGGGACCCGCGCCCGCGGGCTCCACGAAGATCTCGCAGCTGGTCCGGGGTTACTTCGCGGAGCAGAAACTGCCGACCGTCGATCTGGTGCTGGACGGCCGTTCCGACCACACCGCGTTCGTCAACGCCGGGATCGCCGCCGGCGGCGTGAACGCCGGGTCCGACCGGGTGAAGCCCGCCGAATGGGTGGAGCTGTTCGGCGGTGTCGCGGGCCAGATGCTGGATCCGTGCTACCACCAGCGTTGCGACGGCTACGACAACGTGAACCAGACCATCTTCGACCAGTTCAGCCGGTCCATGGCCTGGGCGGTCGGCCGGTTCGCGGTCACGACGGCGGACGTCAACGGTCGTCACTGACCGGAGCGGGGGCGGCGGGTGTGCAAGCGCACTCGCCGCCCTCCCGTCCTCGTCTTGCCTTCACGCGGGCGGCACGCGACACTGGCGCTAAGCGAGCGCTCAGTAACAAGGGAGATGCCGATGAGGATCGGGACCGCGATCAGCTACGCCGGCGGTTTCGCCGACAGCGTGGCGGACATCGTCGAGCTGGAGAAGGCCGGGCTGGACATCGTCTTCGTCCCCGAGGCCTACTCGTTCGACGCGGTCAGCCAGCTCGGCTACGTCGCGGCGAAGACCGAACGGGTCCAGATCGCCTCGGGCATCTTCCAGATCTACACGCGGACGCCGACGCTGACCGCGATGACCGCCGCCGGGCTCGACTTCGTGTCCGACGGCCGGTTCACGCTCGGCATCGGCGCGTCGGGGCCGCAGGTCATCGAGGGTTTCCACGGCGTGAAGTACGACGCTCCGCTCGGCAGGACCCGCGAGATCATCGACATCTGCCGTCAGGTGTGGCGGCGGGAGAAGGTGGTGCACTCCGGTACGCACTACTCGATCCCGCTGCCGCCCGAGCAGGGCACCGGCCTCGGCAAGCCGTTGAAGCTGATCAACCACCCGGTGCGTGAGCGGATCCCGATCCTGCTGGCCTCGATCGGCCCGAAGAACGTCGCGCTCACCGCCGAACTCGCCGAGGGCTGGGAGCCGATCTTCTTCCATCCCGAGAAGGCCGCCGAGGTCTGGGGCGCGTCGCTGGCCGAGGGCAAGGCGAAGCGCGACCCGTCGCTGGGCGAGCTGGACACCTTCGTCGGCACCGCGCTGGCGATCGGTGACGACGTCGAAGGGCTGCTGGACCACCTGCGCGGCATGCTGGCGCTGTACATCGGCGGCATGGGCGCACGCGGCAAGAACTTCTACAACAGTCTCGCTCAGCGGTACGGTTACGAGGCCGAAGCGAAGCTCATCCAGGACCTCTACCTGGAGGGCAAGAAGGACGAGGCCGCCGCGGCGGTGCCGAAGGAGCTGATCAGGGCGATCTCGCTGATCGGGCCCGAGGGCTATGTCAAGGAGCGCCTCGCCGCCTTCCGCGAGGCCGGAGCGACCACGCTGGTGGTCAACCCGCTGCTGCCCGGTCGTGAGGCCCGCGTCGGGCAGGTTTCGAAGCTGCGCGAACTCATCGGTTAGGCACGCGGCGGGGAGGCGAACCTCTCACCTGTATCGATCCGGTACACTTGACCTGCGCCGGTGTACCCCCTTCGTGGTCAAAAAACGTCCTCCCGGTGGAAAGAGCACGTAAACCACGCCTGAACGGCCGGAAAATCCGCCATTATCAGGAGTGAAAGCGAGACCTCGGGGGAATCCGTTCGCGACGAAGGTGAGGTGCCTCGCGTGCGCAAGCAGATCGGCGAGCCGTCCGCCGCGGTCCTGGACGTCGGGTCGTTCAGTGCGCGGCTGGTGGTTCTGGCCAAGGGCGGTTCTCCGCTCGACCCCGCGCTGAGCCACCAGACGCGGCTGCGGTTGGACCGGGAACTCGACGATGACGGGAACCTGACCCGCCGAGGTATCGACGCGGTCGCTTCCGCGGTCGAGGCGGGGATGACGATGGCCGCCAAGCACGGTGTCGAAAACGTGTATCCGCTCGCGACCTCGTCAATCCGCGACGCGAACAATGTCAAGCAGGTCGTCCGCGACGTCGAGAAGGCCAGCGGGGTCAAGCTGCGCTTCCTCACCGGTCGCCGCGAGGCCGAACTGGCCTACGTCGGCGCCCGCCGGTGGTACGGCGCTTCGGCAGGCGGGCTGCTGGTGCTCGACATCGGCGGCGGCACCGTCGAACTCGCCGCGGGGGACGGCGAGGAGGCCGGATTCGCGCATTCCCTGCCGCTCGGCGCCCGGTCACTGACCAGGGACTGGTTCGCCACCGAATGCCCGTCGCCCAAGGTCGTGCGGGCGATGCGGGAACACGTCCTCGACGAGGTCCGCGACGCGATGCAGGACGTACTCCCGCAGATCCGCGACCACCGCGCCGTCGGCTGCTCGAAGGTGCTGCGGCAGCTCGCCCGGCTCGCCGGAGACCGGCCGTCCCGCTCCAGGGAACTGCACCTCGACGATCTCCGCGCGTGGATCCCGCGGCTGGCGAAGCTACCCGCGAAACGCCGCGCCGAACTGCCGGGTATCTCGCGGCAGCGCTCCCACCAGGCCCTCGCCGGTGCGATCGTCGCCGAGGCGCTGCTGACGCTTTCGGGTGGTCAGGTCGCCATCTGCCCGTGGTCCACCAGGGACGGGCTGTTGCTCGGCATGCTCGACGGGCTGGTCACGCTGGAAGGCGAACCGGCGAAAGCCGCCTGAAGACTGGCGCATCCGGCCGGGAGCGGGTACCCCGGACGTATGAGGGAAAGCAAGAAGAGCTTCGGGCAGGACGAGGAAGAAGACCTCGACGACCTTCGCGGGATCCAGCCGAAGACCGACGTGCCCAGCGCGCCCAACCCCGACATCGGCCCGCACGGGACCAAGGAGGTCGACGGCGTGCCGGGTAGCGGCGAAGTGCCGGTCGAACCGCCGGACTGAGCTTGTCGCGCGTGCTATGAACGGTCCTTTCCTTGCAAAATTTGCAAGGAAAGGACCGTTCATAG
>NZ_JBHVKW010000076.1:0-42811 GCF_042797905.1 Amycolatopsis sp. NPDC057786 | reverse complement strand
GTCCGGGCGCCCCGGGGTGTGGGGGGGGGCGGGTTTTGGGGGTGAGGGGCCCCTTTGAGACGATGAAGGTCTCAAAGGGGCCCTTCACGACATAAGAGCTCGACGCCGGGTCCATCGGAAGCACTGAGCGAGCCCGCCCACTCACCACTCACGAGACGGTCAGCAGAAGTACGGCGCTGTCGGGTCGACCAAGGCGACACCGGTGCTGTCACCTGCGGAAACGGCGTAGACCGGAGCGCACACGCCGGAAAACTTCCAGAAGTCCGTCGGCGGTTCCGTGCTGGTGTCACGGCTTTCCGACTTCACGTTGCTCCCCCAGGCGAAGACGCTCCCGTCGGCCTTCAACGCGACGTTGTGGTTGAACCCCGCGTCGATGGCGACGACGCCGGACTGCGCCTCCGGCGGAACCGTGGCCTGGCCGTAGAAGTTGTCACCCCACGCGATGACACCACCGTTCTTCAGGGCGATGCTGTGCCGGAAGCCGGCGGAGACCGCCGACACCCCCGAGGTGGCCGCCGCGGGCACGGTGATCTGGCCTTTCCCGTTGCTGCCCCAGGCGATGACGCCGCCGTTCTTGAGCGCCAGCCCGTGATCGCCGCCCGCCGAGATCGCGGTGACCCCGGACGAAACCGTCGTGGGCAAGGCCGTCCTCGAACCCCAGCTCAGCACGCTGCCGTTCGTTTTGAGCGCCAGGTTGAAGTACGCGCTGGTGGAGATGGCCGTGACCCCCGACGTCGCGGCCGCCGGTACCACGTTCTGACCGTAGAAACCGTTGCCCCAGGCGATGACGCCGCCGTTCTTCAGCGCGAGTTCGTGCGCCCAGCCGGCGGCGATCGCCGAGACACCGGACGTGGCCGCCGCCGGAACCGACAACTGGCCGTAACTGTCGTTCCCCCAGGCGATCACGCCGCCGTCCTTGAGCGCGAGGTGGGTGATCGCGCCCGCGGAGACCGCGCTGGCGCCGAGCGCGGCGGCCGGTATGGTCCCCTGCCCGTAGTCGTTGCTCCCCCATGGCCGCGCTTCGCCGGTCTGCGCGGCACTCGCCGTCCCGCAAAGGGAAACCGTTGCGATCATGACCGTAATCGCGACGCCCGCTACCCGTCGTGATCGGATTCGTCGATTCTCGGAAGACATGCGCCGAATGTTAACCCGCATCCACCGATCGGCCCCTTCTTTGTCACCCCCGGACAAACTTCATAATCGAATTCAGCGCGCACTGACAAGAAAGAACGGACCCATGGCTTGCTTCGAAACATGTCGACATGAATCCTTGTTACGTACATAACTCGCGGGTAACCTCGGTTTACCCCACCACCGAGAAAGCCGCTCGATTCGAGCATATTTGATCAGAAAAATCCGCCGAAAGGCGCATGGGGAAAGCCGCCCGAGACGTAAACTGGATCAAAGGAGATGACAGGTATGTCCCGTAGACTTGGCAAGTTGTCAGCCGGCGTCGCCACCACCGGCATCGTGTTCGGCGCCGTCGCCGTGCTCACCGCCGGCACGGCCGCGGCCGCGACCACCTACGCCACCGGCACCGTCGCCTACATGTGCAACTTCCCCGGCATCGGCCAGCAGCAGCTGGACGTGAAGGCGAACTTCACCGGACCGGACTCGGTCGCCGCCGGCGGCACCTTCACCCCGGCGTCCGTCGCGGGTTCCGCCACCATCAACGCCACCATCAACGCGCTGCTCAACGCCGCCAACTACGACGGCGTGCGCGGCAAGGCGAACATGCCGGTCACGGTCACCAACGCCTCGCCCGCTTCGGCGACGGTGACCAACCTGGACGTTCCGACGCAGATCAACCCGTACGTGCCGGGGCCGCGGACGTTCAACATCGTCCAGGACGCGGGCACCGGCGTGCCGACGTTCACGGCGGGCACGCCGGGTTCGGCGACCGCCTCGCTCGGCACCACGATCAACGCGCCACTGGACTTCCACAAGAAGGACGGCACCTGGACGCCGTGGAACTTCAACTGCACCGTGAAGAACACCAACCCGGCACAGAACCGCGCGTTCAGCCCGGCGATCCCGGTCACCTGATGAACCACCGTGCGGGGCTGGGACGCCCGCCCCGCACGGGCTCCACGACGCGAAGGGAATCCCCATGGGACGGCAGGTTCGCCGGGCGAGCGCGGTCTCGGCCGCAGTGCTCGGCGCGGTCTCGCTGCTCACGGCCGCACCGGCCACGGCCGAAACATCCTTCGGCACGGGGACGGTCACGTACATGTGCGGCTTCCCGTCGATCGGCCAGCAGCCGCTCGACGTCAGGATGACCTTCACCGGCCCTGATTCGGTGCCCTCCGGTGGCGCGATCTCCCCGAGCGGAATCCGTGGGAGCCTCGTGTTCAACGCCACCCTCAACGCCGTGACGTTCTACGCCAGCAACCGGGACGGTATTCGCGGCACGATCACCACCTCGCTGACCGGGACGAACACCACTCCGGCTTCGGCGGAGGTGACGCGGCTGAGGATTCCCGAACAGATCGCCCCGTACGTCCAGGGGCCGCGCACGGTCCTTTTCGAACAGGACACGAGCACCGTCGTACCCACCTTCGGGGCGGGGACACCCGGCCAAGCGGCCATCGGACTCGGGACCACGTTCCGCATCGACGGCGCCCTTCGCCAGAAGGACGGGACGTGGAGTCCCTGGATCTTCAACTGCACGGTGAAGAACACCAACCCGGCGCAGAACCGCGCGTTCAGCCCGGCGATCCCGATCACGTGACACACCAGCGCGAGGCAGGAGAGGAACACCCATGACACAGCAGGTTCGCCGGGCATTCGGGAGGATTCCCGTTCTGGCGGGCGTGATCCTGCTCGTGGGGGTGAGCGGCGCACTGTCCTCTTCGGCCGCGACCGATCCGGCCACCCCGCCGCCGGTACCACTGCAAGGCGCCACGTCCGCGCACCAGAGTCTCGCGAACACCTGCGTCTTCCCGGATCCAGCCGGGGAACGACCGGTCACGATGGACGTCCAGGCGACCCTGCCGAAGGTCGTCCAGACCGGAAAGTCCGTACAGGTCAAGGACTTCTCGCTGACCTTCACGATCGGCGAAGGGGCACTCGGAGCCATTGCCGAGGTCGCGGGTGGCGCGACGGTCGAACTCACGGCCGCGAACGGGGACAAGAAGACCCCGGTCCCCGTGTCATTGACGATCCCGGCGACGAAGGTACCGGCCACCGGCGACCTGAAGCTGGTCGCGACGGGCACCGTCCCCGACATCGTGCTGAACGTACCGTCCGAGCTGCGGCTGAGCACGGGCGCGCCGTCGCTCGCGCTGACCGCCGCCGAGACGCCGCTCAAGCCGATCACCTGCGTCCAAGCACCGGACCAGAAAACACTGCTCGGCAGTGTCGCGCTCCTGCCCCTCGGGAAGCCTGAACCGCGGTCCGGCAAGCCCGGTGAACCGAAGAAGCCCGGAGCCGGCGCGCGATCCGCGGACGATGTCCACGCCAGCGCTCTCTACCCCATCGCGTTGCAGCCGTTCGAACTGCAGGGCACGTCGACGATCACGAAACTCGGCGCCTTCGCCCGGTTGAAGCCCGCGTTCATGGTCAACGCGGTGTGGCACGTCGACCTGGAGAACACCGAAGGGCCCGGCAAGATCACCGGCTCCGTCATGATGCCGCCGAGCACGGTCACCTTCCTCGGTTTCGGCTTCGTCCCGATCACCGCGACCATGGAACTGCTGCCGGAGGACTACGCGACCGGCAATCACATCATCGACGTCGACGGCGTTTCGATCCCGGAACCGGAGGGCAGCTCGACCGTCCTCACCCCGCTCAAGGTCTACGCGAAACTGAGCGGGGTCACCATCAACGGGGTCGGCCTCGACGTCGGCGACAACTGCCTCACCGCCGAGTCGATCAAGATCAATCTCCGCGGGGAGAAGTACGGGATGTTCACCGGTGGCGTCGTGCGCACCGATCCGAAGTGGACGGATCCCGCCTATCGGGACTTCACCCTGCCCCCGTTTTCGGGCTGCGGCGTGAAGGAGGATCTCGACTCGCTGCTGACCGGGATGGCGTCGGGGCCGGGGAACCAGGCCTGCGTCGGAGTCAACCAGGTCGGGTTGCCCTGGGACCTGGAGCGCAAGTGCCCCAATGTGGATCCGCCGGTGGCGCGCCGCTGACGAGTGTCATGAAAGGGTCGTTCAGGACATTTTTCGTCCTGAACGACCCTTTCATGACAGCCAGGCGTACTCCTAAGACCCGCTCGGTGTCCACTGTGGACTCTTGCGCGGCGCCGGCAGCACCTCCGGCAAGGCGTAACCGGCGGGCGCGACCCCGGCCCGCAGCGCGAGCTCCATCTCGAACCGCGCCCCCGGGTCGCGCAGGTGCTCACCGAAGGTCGCCTGCAACTGCCGCATGCGGTAGCGCACGGTCTGCGGATGCACCTGAAGCCGCTCGGCGATGTCGACGACGTTGCCCTGGCTGTCCAGCCAGGCTCGCAGGGTTTCGAGCAGCCGTTCCCGCTGTTTCCCGGTCATCTCCGCGAGCGGGGCGAACAGGCGGTCGCGCAGCTGACACGTCAGCGCGGCGTCGGCGTTCACGAGCAGGGTGGCGAGGTGTTCTTCGGCGCGGATCACCCGGCGGGCCTGGATGATGCCACGTTCGGACAGGTGCAGGGCCTCGCGCGCCCAGCGGAGGGAATCGGCGACGGAGTCCAGCGGGCGGCACGGGCCGATCGAGAGCCGGTAGTCCGGCAGCGCGGCCTGCAAGGTGGCGAGGCGGGCGGCGGAGAGCTCGCCGGGGACGAGCACGCGCGGCTCAGCGCAGTCGAGTTCGGCGAGGACGTCCGAATCCACCGCGTTGTGCCGCCGAGGTCTGACGGTGTCGCCGATCGGGTGCAGCACCACCGGCGTCGCGCGCTCGGGCACCGTCCAGCCGGTCAGCTGCGCGAGTTCCGCGATCGCCTTCGTCGGCGCGGGCGGGGTTTCCAGTACCAGGTGCAGCAGTTTGCGGCGCCAGGTGTCCAGGGCGCCGGCGGTGCGCGCCTTCGCTTCGAGGTATCCGTCCAGTGCGACGGACGCGAGTTCGTCCATGAACGCGAGCATCGCGTCGGCCAGTTGCGACATCACCGCGGAGGAGAGGCCGCTGCGGCGGCCGACCCGCATGATGCGCCGCCATGAAACCCTGGCGCCGACGCGGTACGCCGACTGGAGGGTGTCGAGGCTGCGGCCTTCCCGCATCTCGTTCTGCCCGAGCCGGTGGTGGACCTCGTGTGACTGTTCCTTGGAGACGCTCGGATCCGCGATCTGGGCGACGAACAACGTGATCGCGTACTCGACGCCCGCGCGGATCGACTTGCCGTACGGCCCGTCGAGCGGGCGCGCGTACGCGGGGATGGTCGCCCGGATCTCGTCGACGATCTCGTTGGCGAGACTGCCCAGTTCCGGTCGCAAAATGTCGGCGAGCTTGCGGGGAAGCGCCGCAGGGGGCTGCGCAGCGTGTTCGATTCCGCGCTCCACCGACATCGCAGCTCCTTTGCTCCGCCCAGCGTCCCGGCACCCCACGATCGTCGTGGGGTGACAACGAACACATCGCGAAGTCGCTCGTAAATGTGTCACCTATCGCAGAAGAAACCGATTTCTTGTCACCATCGTGACAAAATCACGGGGCATCCCTGAATTTTGATGACAAGTGCCCGGCAAACGCCTCGCGCGGTACGTACGAACGGCCGATGAATACGGAGCGTCACTGCTTTCCGGTGAGCAATTCCCCGAGTACTTCGAGCACGGGCTCCAGCACGCGGACCTCGGTGCCGACGCATTCGGTGATCCCCGCACCGACGACTTCGAAGCCGCTCAGCCCGCGAAGCATCGCCACCAGGCGCCCGATCGTCAAGCCGCCGGGCTCCGGATAGTTCAGCCCGTCGAACTCTGCCGGGTCGAGCACGTCGAGGTCGAGATGGACGTAGATCTTGTCCGCACCGGCCAGGCCGGCGGCGACGTCGGCCGTCTCGACGACGAGCCCGCGGTCGACCACGGCACGCTCGGCGTCGTCGAAAGCCCTTGTCCCCGCGAGGACGACGCGTCCTGGTTCGACCGGCGGGTTCGCGGCGAACTCCGGGTCGCCCTCGCCGAGCAGTGACCGCAGCACCATGCCGTGGAACGCGCCCGACGGCGACGTCTCCGCGGTGTTGAGGTCGGAATGCGCGTCGAACCAGGCGACGCCGAGCCCCGGACCGAAGCGGTAGCGCGCGACCCCGATCGGGATCAGCTCGACGCCGCAGTCCCCGCCGATGGTGAGCACCGGCCCGCCCGGCGCCTCGAGGGCGGCGAGCTGCGCGGCCCGGTTCGCGCCGGTGAGCACCGCGCGGTTGGCGATACCGTCGACCGCGGGCGACGTTTCGCGGGTCTGCAGGATGTGGTGCACCGGCGCGCCCAGCACGTGGCCCGCCAGCTCGGCGAGCGCGACGCAGCCTTCGGGCAACTCGGGCGCGCGTTCGGTCAGAGCGCCCTGGAACTGGGGTACGGCGTTGATCAGCACCCGGTCCAGGCTAGCGGCGGCCGCAAGTCCGTGAAGAGCGGACGGCCGGGGCTTGGGCGGATCGAGATGCCGCGTTGCGAAAGGTGGTCACCCCAGGGCCCAGCGACCATGTCGCGAACGCACCTTCCGCGATTTCTGCGGCCCCGAACGGGGCTTTCGCGACACCACGCCCCGCCGCCGCGCGTGAAGGGCCCCATCCCCGCATGAAACGCGACGAAAGGGCCCTTCACCGCGTCGCATGCGGTGAAGGGCCCTTTCAGCCCACATCACTCCAGGACGAGCAGCAGGTCCCCGCCTTCCACCTGCTGGACGGCGTTGATCGCGCGCCGCGACACCTTGCCACCGGTCGCCGCGGTGATCGACGCCTCCATCTTCATCGCCTCGATGGTCGCGACCGTGGCACCGGCCTCGACCTCGTCGCCCTCGGACACCTGCAGCGTGACCACGCCCGCGAACGGCGCGGCGATCTGCTTCGGGTCGCCCTTGGCTGCCTTCTCCGTCGCCGGGATGTCCGACGCGATCGACGTGTCGCGGACCTGGATCGGGCGCAGCTGGCCGTTGAGCGTGGACATCACCGTGCGCAGACCGCGCTCGTCCGCCTCGCCGATGGCCTCCAGCTCGATCAGCAGCCGGACACCCTGTTCCAGGTCGACCGAGTACTCCTCGCCCGGCCGCAAGCCGTAGAAGAAGTCCTTGGACGGCAGGACGGAGGTGTCGCCGTACTGCTCGCGGTGCGCCTCGAAATCCTTCGTGGGCCCGGGGAACAGCAGCCGGTTCAGCGTCGCGCGCCGGTTTTCCGCCAGCCCCTTGCGGTCCTCTTCGGACAGTTCCTGCACCGGCTTCGGCTGCGCCCGGCCTTCGAGGGCCTTGGTACGGAACGGCTCCGGCCAGCCGCCGGGCGGGTCGCCCAGTTCGCCGCGCAGGAAGCCGATCACCGAGTCGGGGATGTCGAACTTGTTCGGCTCCGCCTCGAAGTCGGACGGCGAGACGCCCGCGCCGACGAGGTGCAGCGCGAGGTCACCGACCACTTTGGACGAAGGCGTGACCTTGACCAGGTGCCCGAGGATCTTGTCCGCGGCCGCGTACATCGCCTCGATGTCCTCGAACCGCTCCCCGAGGCCGAGCGAAATCGCCTGGGTGCGCAGGTTCGACAGCTGACCGCCAGGGATCTCGTGGTGGTACACCCGCCCGGTCGGCGAGGAGAGCCCCGCCTCGAACGGCGCGTAGATCTTGCGCACGCTCTCCCAGTACGGCTCCAGGTCACCGATCGCCTGCAGGTCGAGCCCGGTCGGCCGGTCCGAGTGGTCGGTGGCGGCGACGAGCGCGGAAAGCGACGGCTGCGACGTCGTGCCCGCCATGGACGCGACGGCACCGTCGACGGCGTCCGCCCCGGCCTGGATCGCGGCCAGGTACGTCGCCAGCTGACCACCCGCGGTGTCGTGCGTGTGGATGTGCACGGGGAGGTCGAACTCCTTGCGCAGCGCGGAAACCAGCCGCGCCGCCGCCGGCGCCCGCAGCAGGCCCGCCATGTCCTTGATGGCCAGGACGTGCGCCCCCGCGCCGACGATCTGCTCCGCCAGCTTGAGGTAGTAGTCCAGCGTGTACAGCTTCTCCGACGGGTCCGACAGATCCGAGGTGTAGCAGAGCGCGACCTCGGCGACGGCGGATCCGGTCTCGCGGACGGCTTCGATCGCCGGGCGCATCTGCTCGACGTCGTTGAGGGCGTCGAAGATCCGGAAGATGTCGATGCCGGTCGCCGTCGCCTCCTCGACGAAGGCGTTGGTCACCTCGGTGGGATACGGCGTGTACCCGACGGTGTTGCGGCCGCGCAGCAGCATCTGCAGGCAGATGTTCGGCACCGCTTCCCGCAGCTTCGCCAGCCGCTCCCACGGATCCTCGGCCAGGAACCTCAGCGCGACGTCGTAGGTAGCGCCGCCCCAGCACTCCAGCGAGAGCAGCTGCGGCGTGGTCCGCGCGACCACCGGCGCGACCGCGAGCAGGTCCTTCGTCCGCACGCGGGTGGCGAGCAGCGATTGGTGCGCGTCACGGAAGGTGGTGTCGGTGACGCCGATGGTCGGCGACTCCCGCAGCCAGCGGGCGAATCCGTCGGGGCCGAGTTCGGTGAGCTTCTGCTTCGAGCCGGGCGCCGGTTCGAGACCCTTGGGCAGCTTCGGCAGTTTGACCTGCGGATCGAGGGTGCGCGGACGTTCGCCGTGCGGTTTGTTGACCGTCTTGTCGGCGAGGTAGGTCAGCAGCCTGGTCCCGCGGTCGGCCGAGTGGCGCGCGGTGAGCAGATGCGGGCGCTCCTCGATGAACGACGTCGTGACGCGGCCTTCTCGGAAGTCCGGATCGTCGAGGACGGCCTGCAGGAACGGGATGTTCGTGGCCACACCGCGGATCCGGAACTCGGCGACGGCGCGGCGGGCGCGGCCGACGGCGGTCTTGAAGTCGCGGCCGCGGCAGGTGAGCTTCACCAGCAGCGAGTCGAAGTGCGCGCTGATCTCGGTGCCGGAGAACGCCGTCCCGCCGTCGAGGCGGATACCGGAGCCACCGGGCGAGCGGTACGCGCTGATCATCCCGGTGTCCGGGCGGAAACCGTTGGCGGGATCCTCGGTCGTGATGCGGCACTGCAGGGCGGCGCCGCGCAGGTACACCTTGTCCTGCGAGAGCCCCAGGTCTTCGAGCGTCTCGCCGGAGGCGATGCGCAGCTGCGACTGGACGAGGTCGACGTCGGTGACCTCCTCGGTCACCGTGTGCTCGACCTGGATCCGCGGGTTCATCTCGATGAAGACGTGGTTGCCGTCCCGGTCGAGCAGGAACTCGACGGTGCCGGCGTTGCGGTAGCCGATCTGGCGGGCGAACTTCACCGCGTCGGAGCAGATCCGGTCGCGCAGTTCGGACGGCAGGTTCGGCGCGGGGGCCAGCTCGACGACCTTCTGGTGCCGCCGCTGGACCGAGCAGTCGCGCTCGAAGAGGTGGATCACGTTGCCCGCGCCGTCGGCGAGGATCTGGACCTCGATGTGGCGCGGCTCGACGACGGCCTTCTCGATGAACACCGTCGGGTCGCCGAAGGCCGACTCGGCCTCGCGCGCGGCGGCCTCGATGGACTCACGCAGCTGCGCGGGGTCCTGGACGCGCCGCATCCCGCGCCCGCCACCGCCGGCGACGGCCTTCACGAAGACCGGGAAGCCGATCTCCTCGGCGGCGGCGATCAGCGCGTCGACGTCGGAGGACGGTTCGGAGGAACCCAGCACCGGCACGCCTGCCTCGCGCGCGGCCTTGACCGCGCGGGCCTTGTTGCCGGTCAGTTCGAGGATGTCCGCGCTCGGCCCGACGAAGGTGATGCCTTCGTCCTCGCACGCGCGCGCGAGGTCCGGGTTCTCGGAGAGGAAGCCGTAGCCGGGGTAAACGGCGTCCGCGCCCGCCTTCTTGGCGGCCGCGACGATCTCCTCGACCGACAGATAGGCCCGCACCGGGTGACCGGGTTCGCCGATCTCGTAGGCCTCGTCGGCCTTCAGCCGGTGGAGCGAATTGCGGTCTTCGTGCGGGAACACAGCCACCGTGCCCGCGCCGAGCTCGAATCCGGCGCGGAACGCGCGGATGGCGATCTCACCCCGGTTGGCGACCAGTACCTTGCGGAACATGCCGGTCCTTCCCATCATCGGATCGGTAGGTGAGGCACGTTACCTGCTCGGTCCCGCAGGGCGGGAGCTGTCGTCCAGGTGATGGACATCATCCCTGTTCGTGTTGCGCGCCCGGGCTCTGCAGCACCCGGTTCGCGGTGCCCTCGTGGACACCGGTCAGCACGTCGACCGCGGCGAGATCCACGAGCGCCTTCGCGACGTCCGGCGCGGAGGCAGCGGGATGCAGGGCCCGGTACAGCGCGGCCACCCCCGCGACGTGCGCGGCGGCCGACGACGTGCCGCTGAGCACCCTGCCGCCGCTGCCGCCGGCGTTGGGTCCCGGCACGTCCACGCCGGGGGCGAACAGGTCGACGACCTCGCCGTAGTTCGACGTCGAACCGACCTGATCACTCGCGTCGGTCGAGCCGACGGTGAGCGCTTCGGTGACCCGGCCGGGTGAGAACTTGCCCGCGTCGGTGGCCTCGCCGCCCGCCGGGAGGGCGATCGGAACGACCGCCGCGAGCGCGCGGACGGCGGCGTCGAGCTGGTCGTTGGCCGTGCCGCCGATACCGAGGACGGCGACGGCGGGCTGCTGTGCGTTCTGCGTCACCCAGTCGATACCCGCGATGATCTTGTCCGTCGCACCGCCGCCCTGCGCGTCGATCACCCGGACCGGGACGATCTGCGCGGCCTTAGCGACCCCGAAGGTCCTCGACGCGGCGACACCGGCCAGGTACGTGCCGTGACCATTGGTGTCGGTGGTGTCCGTGCCACCGTTGAGGAAGTCCTTACCGGGCTTCACCCGGCCGCCGAAGTCCGGATGCGCCGCGTCGACCCCGCTGTCGATCACGTAGACCGTGACGTCCTTCGCGTCGGTCTCGTAGTGGTAGAGCTGGTCGAGACCCATTCGCTGGTCGATCCGGTCCAGCCCCCAGTTCGGCGGGTTCTGCTGGACTTCCGTCGCGGAGGCGGGCTGCGCCACCAGCACCAGGAGCGCCAGCGCGGCCATGACCCGTACCAGTCGAATGATCATGCCTTGGCTCTACGCCTGTACCCCGGGGGCGGCAACCCCGGAGTGTCACCCGTTCGACTGGTCTTGCCCGATATGGCCGCTGACCGTCGATTTCGGGAAGCAGACCAGCGCGTCGAAGGCGTCGGCGACGTCGACGGGGTTGAACAGATGCGCGTGCCGGATGCTCTGGGGTCCCGCGATTCCCCGGCGTGGGCGGAGATCCACGAGTCCGGGTCCTTCGGCTTCGACGCTGCCTTCCGCCGGCGCTTCCAGTTCTTGGCGGTACACGGTGAAACCGAGCCGCGCGGCCGGATCGGGTTTGAGCCCGGTGGTCTCACCCTCGACCGCGGTGAGCCCGAGCGCGAAGTAGTCGTCGCCGAACTCGGCAGCCAGGTGCGTGCCTGCCGAAGGTGAGGTGAGGCCGGGGAACGGCGAGAACGGGACGCGCTGGAGGTGTCCGTTGTGGAGCATCACGACGATCTTCGTGTCGCCGCCGTGCAGCCGCCGGATCAGCCGGACGGTCTCCGCCATGTACGCGTCGCGCGAACCGCTCTGCAGGGCGGGCGCGTCGCCGGACATCATCGCGGCGACCTCGGCGAGGTACGCGTCGACGCGCAGTGCGCCTTCGACGTGGTGCTCCGCGACGGCCGTGTTCCCGTAGACGGGACGCAACGAGGTCAGGTGCGTCCTGAGCCGCGTGAGCGCCGCGGTCGCCTTGTCTTTCGCGGTCTCGTCGAGGGCGGCGTACTTGGCGGGCGCCTCCGCGCTGCTGACCGACGCGTACCCCTTGGTCGCCTCGATCGCCGCGTCGACCAGGCTCGTGGCGGCCTCGTCGACAGTGGACAGATAGGCGCGGGCCGCGTCGAGCGAGGGCACGGGCGAGCCCGCGGAACTCGGCACGTCGAGGCCGTAGTACCGGACGTCGCCCCGTTCGCGGAGCCACGTCAGCATTTCGTGCGCCTCGGGCGATTCCCCGAGCGAGAAGGTGAAGCCGTCGCGGCCGATCTCGGCGACGTCGCCTGGGGCGCCGTTCAGCCAGTCTTCGACGAGCTTTCCCTCGGCGAAACCGGATTCGAAGGCCACGACCCGGAAGCCGTGCTGTTCGACGAGGTGCTGGAGCAAACGATTGCGCAGGTCGCCGAACTCGTGGATGTGGTGGTTGTTCTCACCGATGGCGACGATCTTCGCGTCCCCGATGAGTTCGGCGATCTTCGCTGGATCTGACATACTGCCCACACTAACGCAACAGGAGTAGCAATTGGCAACCTCCGGTACCCAGCGGCCCGGCGGCCGGACCGAACGCACCCGCCAGGCCGTCTTGCACGCCACCCTCGACCTGCTGGCCGAACGCGGGTTCGGCGAACTGACCGTGGACGCGGTCGCCGAGCGGTCCGGCGTGCACAAGACCACGGTCTACCGGCGCTGGTCCTCGCCGGACGGCCTCGTCGCCGCCGCGCTGCAGATGGGGGCGGAGGACGACTGGACGGCGCCCGACACCGGATCGCTCGAGGACGATCTGTACGAAGTGGCCGCGGAGGTCGTGCGGTATTTCACCGAGCCCGCGCTGAAGGAACTGCCGACGGCTTCGGTGCTCGCGGCGTTCCAGTCGCCGCAAGCGGCCGAGGCGCTGCACGACTTCTACGCCGACCGGCACGTACGCATGGCGCCGATCGCGGAGCGGGCCGTCGCGCGGGGCGAGATCCCTTCCGGCACGGACGGCGACGAGCTGGTGCGGGCGGTGTGCGGGCCGATCTTCTACCGGCTTTTCCTGTCGCGGGAGAGCGTCACGGTGGCGGAGGCTCGGGTCACGGCGCGGGCGGTGGCGGTCGCGGCGCGGGAAGGCGCCTACGCACGGCCACGCATTTAGAGGACTGAATGCGGTAGTCGGTATTCCGAACTACCGCGTTCAGTCCTCTGGATGCGGGAGGGCCTGGCACGGACTGAGGACAGTTTTACCGTCAGCGCCAACGACTTTCCCGGCCAGACTGGTCTCTCCGCACCGAGAGAGGGGACAGTCATGACCGAGGAAGTCCGGAACGTCGAGATGCCGGGCAGGCTCAAGCTCGTCCGCGGTTTCCTTTGGGTGCAAGCGGTCCTCAACGTCCTCGCGAGCGCGCTCGTGACCACCCTCGCGATCAACGAGCTCGAACACGGCAACGAGGAGGCCGGTCTCGCGTTGGCGCTGGCGATCCTCGGTTTCGTGGTCGCCGTCGTGCTGATCGCTTGCGCCCTAAGGATTTCCCACGGCTCGCGGTGGGTACGGCCGACGGTCATCGCCGTGGAGGGACTGGTCGTGATCATGGGGTTGGTCAGCCTGGTCAACGGCGGGGCGATCACGCAGCTGATCGGGATGGGCATCGCCGTCGGCGTCATCGTCGTCCTCAACAAACCCGAGGAAAGCGCCTGGTTCAGCCGCTGACGAGGTCGATCCGGTAGCGCACTTCGGAAAGCGTGACGTCCTCGCCGGGCATGGTGTCGGTCTTCGTCGCCCCGTCCGGCACCCATCCCCCTGCCGCGTAGAAACGCTGGGCACGCTCGTTGGTGTCGAGCACCCAGAGTGTCGCCTCGCGGTGCCCCGATTCCCGCAGAGCGGCAACGGCGGTGTCGAGCAGCATCTTGCCCAGCCCCATGCCCCAGCGATCCGGGTCGAGGTAGATCGCGCGCAGTTCGCCGCGGATCCGGTCGACGGCGGTGAAGCCGAGGAGCGTTCCGTCTTCGACCAGGACCAGGATGTCGCCCTGGTTGGCGGGATCGGCGAGGGTCCGCTGCCATCGAGCGGCCCGGCCTTCGACGGAAAGATCGCGTAGATACAGCTCGGGTAGCAGGCCCTGGTACGCCGACTGCCACGATCGCACGTTCACCTCGGCGATCGGCCAGGCGTCCTCGACGGTCGCGGGGCGGATCGTGGCCATCGTCAGCCGTTCTCTTTGCGGGCGGCGAGACCGGTCACGACGGCGAGCGCGAGCACCATCGACAGTGCGATCCCCCAGCCCGCCCCGGTCACGCTCGAACTACTCGGCATCGCGTAGAAAAGCATGCACACCATGACGATGCCGCCTCCGGCCACGCCGCCGAGGAACGCGATTCCGAACGCCGACGGCCGCACGAGCACGCCGAGCATCGTGCCGATGAGGAGCGTGACCGAGACAACGAGATAGATCGCCCCCTCGTCGGCCCGGCTCGACGAGTAGCCGATGATCTCGACGGCCTCCATGACGAGGCCGAGCGCGCCGAGGAGCGCCGACACGATGGCCGCGACGGCCAGGCCGTCCCGCGGTTTCCCCAGCCCGAGCCGGAAACTCCGGTCACGCCGGACAGCCACCAGCGCGCAGACGGCCGCGACGATCAGGCAGCCGTCGGCGAGGACGAGGAGGACCGGGCCGGACGGGATCGCCGCGAGCAGCGCCAGTCCGCACAGCGTTCCCGGCCCTGTCATCCGGCGTGTCTTCGGCAGGAACATCGCGATCCCCGCCCCGATCGCGAAGGCGACCAGCGGCAGGACGGTCCAGCCGCCGTCCTCGAAGAAGTCCTCCACACTGCTGCTGAGCGCGAACGCGATGACCACCAGGTACGCCGCGGCCGTGACGGCGAGCAGCCCGGCGGCGACGGCGAACGGGTCGGGCTTCGGCCGGGCGGGCAAGACCGGTTCAGGTTTCCTCGAAGGCTGCGGAGCCGGCGCGGGCGTGTGCACCGGCCGCGGTTCCGGCACGGGTTCCTGGACGACCTGTCCCTCGACCCGCACCACCACCTCGCCGGTCGGCCCGGTCACGGTCACCCGCGCCTCGAACGCCCCGAGCTCCGCCTGGTCCAGCACGATCTCGGCCCCGTCGCCGTCTTCGGTCACCCGCAGCCAGGAATGCGAAGACGCGAACCGGCACGCCCGCGCGATCGGCGGGCCCTCCAGCCGGAGACGCGCCACCGGCCACGATCCCCGGACGACCTCACCGAACCGGACCACCTCGGGCTCGGTTCGCACTCGCGCTTCCCGCCGCGCCAGGTCGGCGGCCTCGGCGATGTGCTGGATGTCCGTCTGCGCCATCGTGGTGAGCACTTCGTGCGCGCCGATGGCGACGGAGAGGTTCTCGCTCATCAGCCGCCGCTGGAGTTCCGTCACCGCGCCGAGGCGGGTGAACATGTTCTGGTCCTCGCTCGCCGCGCGCAGATCGGCCGGGACCGGCGACGGTTTGATCCGGCGGCGCCTGCTCCGGGCCAGATACAGCTCGCCCTGCATCTCGATGTCGCGGCTGGGCGTCTGGTTCGGGTTCCGCTCCCGGACACTGTCGAACAGGTAGTCGTACAGTTCGCCGAGCGCGACCCAGCCGTCCTCGTCGCGGTCCGCGTCGCCGGTCCGGAGTCCCTCGACCAGTGCCGAGGTGAACACCGACGGACGGACGTGGTCGTCGGCGAGTTGGTCACCCTCGAAGGCGTACTCGATGGAGTTCGACGCGGTGATCACCGCACGGCCACGTCCGCCGAAACCGCCGGCCGGGAACGCGTCGAGCACGTTGGCCTCGCCGGTGGCGCGCACGGCGACCCCTTGGCTGAAGGCGCCGCCGTAGCAGCAGTCCAGCAGGAGGACGATGCTCCGCGACCGGCTCATCCGCATGCAGCGCTGGACGAAATCGGCGGGGACGGCGGTCGACGCGAGCCGCTCCGGCCGGGTGTTGCGGGCGGCGAAGAACAGCTCACCAGACTCGCTTTTCAGGCCGTGGCAAGAGAAATGCACCAGCAGGACGTCGTCGGGCGCGCTGTCGGCGAACAGGTCCTCGACCCGGCCCGCGATCACGTGCGCGGTCTCGTCGCGCACCACCTGGACGTCGAATTCGCTGATGTCGCGATCGGCGAGGACCTCGGCGAGCGCCTCCGCGTCGGCGGCCGGGGATCGCAGCGCGCTCAGCCCGGGGTTGTCGTACTCCCCGTTGGCGATGATCAGGGCACGCCGCTCGCCGGTCATGACGCCGAATGCCTGCTCACGAAGAGATCGACGAGTTTGTCCTGATCGGTGATCGTCGCTTCGGACAACTCCAGCACGTCGCCGTCGATCTCCAGCCGCACCGTGCGCTTCACCCGTCCGCCGCGCGAAAGCCATTCCCGCACGGCCGCGACGACCGAACGCAGTCCCTCGGCGGACTGGCCCAGCGTGACCAGCAGCCCGCCCACCGTCGCGACGTCGAACGCGCGTGAGCCGGGTGGCGGCGGACCGGCGGGCAGCGCCTTGACCTCGGCGACCCCGCGATCGATGAGTTCGCTTCGGAGGTACCCGGTGAGCTGGTCGACGCGCTCGGCGTCGGCCCCGTCCTCACCGAGCTGGACACGAACCGCTGACGTCATCCCCGGCCTCCCTCGCCCGTGCAGAACAAGGGAACCCCTCGGCCGGCCCGTCGGCAAGGTCCGATCGGGCAGAGATGGTCACGTCAGCTTTTTTCCAGGTACTCCACGCGATCTTCGTCGACGACGTCGGCGATCATATGCGCCAGCCCCAAGTAATTCCCCAGAGCCGGGTCCTTTTCGACGATTTCCAACGCGCGGGCCCTCGCCTCGGCGATGACGTCCTCGTCGCGCAGCAGTGACAGCAGCTTCAGGGTCGATTTCTTCCCCGACTGCGCGGCACCGAGGATGTCGCCCTCGCGGCGCAGCTCCAGGTCCATTCTGGACAGTTCGAAACCGTCCGTCGTGGACTCGACGGCGGCCAGCCGCTCGCGGGTGGTCGTCCCGTCCAGGGTCTCGGTGACCAGCAGGCACAGCCCCGGCACACTGCCCCGGCCGACCCGTCCGCGCAGCTGGTGCAGCTGGCTGATGCCGAACCGGTCGGCGTCCATGATCACCATCGCGGTCGCGTTCGGCACGTTCACGCCGACCTCGATCACGGTGGTGGCGACGAGCACGTCCAGGTCACCCGCGGAGAACGCCCGCATCACGGCGTCCTTGTCGTCGGCGGGCATCCGGCCGTGCAGGACCCCGATCTTCAGACCCTTCAACTGTCCCTCGGCCAGCTCGGGCGCCACGTCGAGGACCGCCAGCGCGGGCCGCTTGTCGCCCTTGTCCGACGCCGGTTCGTCGCCGATACGCGGGCAGACGATGTACGCCTGGTGGCCCTTGCCGCATTCCTCGCGGACCCGCTGCCACGCCCTGTCCAGCCAGGCGGGCCGCTCCGCGACCGGCACGACCGACGTCTTGATCGGCGACCGGCCGACCGGCATCTCGCGCAGCGCGGAGATCTCCAGATCGCCGTAGACGGTCATCGCGACCGTGCGCGGGATGGGCGTCGCCGTCATGACGAGCACGTGCGGGCTGGTCTCGTCGGCGCCGCGCGAGCGCAGCGCGTCCCGCTGCTCCACCCCGAAGCGGTGCTGCTCGTCGACCACGACCAGGCCGAGATCCGCGAACGACACCGTGTCCTGGATGAGCGCGTGCGTGCCGACGATGATCCCGGCCTCGCCGCTGACCGTCTCCAGCAACGCCTTCTTGCGTTCCTTGGCGCCCATCGACCCGGTCAGCAGGGTCACGCGCGTCGCGTTCTCCGCGCCGCCGAGCTCACCGGCCTGCCCGAGGTCGCCGAGCATCTCGCGCAGCGACCGGGCGTGCTGCGCGGCGAGGACCTCCGTCGGCGCGAGCATCGCCGCCTGCCGCCCGGAATCGACGACCTGCAGCATGGCGCGCAACGCGACCACGGTCTTACCGGAACCGACCTCGCCCTGCAGCAGGCGGTTCATCGGATGCTCGGTGGACAGATCACGGGCGATCTCGTCGCCGATCTCCTGCTGGCCCGACGTCAGCGCGAACGGGAGCCGTTTGTCGAAGGCGTCGAGGATGCCGCCCTCGGTGTGCGGACAGGCTTTCGCGGGCCGCGAGACCAAAGAATGCCTGCGCTGCGCGAAGATCAGCTGCACGGCCATGGCCTCGTCCCATTTGAGCCGGTCGCGCGCGGAGTTCAGCGCCTGCCAGCTCGACGGGCGGTGGATGCCGCGCAGCGCGCTCTCCAGGCTGGGCAGGCCGTACCGGGCGAGCAGCTCGATCGGCATCGGGTCCTCGTCGACCTCCAGCACGTCCAGCACCTGCCGGACGGCCTTGGCGATCACCCAGGTCGGGATCCCTTGCGCCGCCGGGTACACCGGGATGATCTCGGCGAGGAAGTCGTCCATCGCCTCGGCCTGACGATCGGCGTCGAAGAGTTCGTACTCGGGGTTCGCCAGCTGCAGGACATCGCGGAACGCGGTGACCTTGCCCGCGAAGAGCCCGTTCTTGCCGGGCACGAGTTCCTTTTCGCGCCAGGCCTGGTTGAAGAAGGTGCACTGAAGACGACGTTTGCCGTCGGTGATCACCATTTCGAGCAGGGTGCCGCTGCGTGCCTTCATCCGGCGCTTGTTGACGCGTTCGATGCGCGCCATCACGGTGGCGTGCTCGCCGAGTTCGAGCCCGGCGATGTCGGTGAGCTGGCCGCGCTCGGCGTACCGGCGCGGGTAGTGGCGCAGGAGGTCGCTGACCGTCTCGATCTTGAGGCCCTTGGCGAGTGCCTTCGCCGTCGCCGCGCCGACGACCAGCTTGAGGTCCGCGCGCAGGTTGGTCATGCGGTCACTCCACCCCCATCAGCAGCACGGCGTCGGTTTGGCCGCCCGCGTAACTCGTCACTTCGACCTCGGGATGTTCCAGGCGCAGCTGGTCGGCCAGCTCGCCGGGCAGCCGGACCGGCGCGTCGAGCCCGGTCAGCACGGTGACCAGCTCGCCGCCGAGGGCCAGCATCCGGTTCAGCACGCCGACCGCCGCCGCGACCAGGCTCGTCTCCGAGGCGGGCGCGGGCTCGATCAGCACGACCTCGCCGTCGACGAGGCCGACGACGTCACCGGCCTGCGCCCGGCCCACCCAGGTTAGCGACTCCTCCTGCGCGATCCTCAGTTCGCCACGCCTCGTGGCGGCGGCCGCTTCGGCCATCGCGACCACGTCGTCGTTGGTGCGGCGATCCTGGTCGTGGACGGCCAGCGCGGCGAGCACCTGGACGGGTGACACACACGGGATGACGACGACGTCGCGATCCGCGGCCATCGCGTGGCTCGCGGCCGCGTCGGCCGCCGCGGTCAGCTCCTGACCGCCGGGAAGGACGGTGACGTGATGCCCGGCGGCCTCGTTGATCAGGCCCAGCATCTCCTCGACCGTCGGCTGGACGCCGTGCGGGACCGAAAGCACCGCGACCCCCTCCGCGCGGAGGAGTTCGGCCAGCGGCCCGCCGTGGACCACGGCGACCACCGAACGGTCGATGCCGCCGCCGACCTCGACCGGGGTGGGCGTGATCAGCGGCTCGACCCGGACCCGGCGGGGGCGGCCGAGCTCGATCCCGGCCTCCAGCGCCGCGCCGATGTCCGCGCAATGGACGTGGACGGCGTACGCGCCGGCGCCGTCCCCGGCGACCGTGACGCTGTCGCCGAGGCCGCTGAGGGTCTTGCGAAGCCCGGGGAGACTGGTTTCGTCGACGTCGTCGAGCAGGTACATGACCTCCCAGGCCGTCGGCGACTCGATCGGGTGATGGTGATGCGCCTCGAGCGGGTGCTCCGGCTCGGTGAGGCCGCCGGAGATCACGCCGGAAAGAGCGTCGAGGACCGCGACGAGCCCGCGGGCGCCCGCGTCGACCACCCCGGCCACCGCCAGGACCGGAAGCTGCTTCGGGGTCTCTTCGAGGGCTTCGGCGGCGACGCTCGCCGCCGCGGCGGCCACCTCTTCGAGTGACCCTGTCTCGTCACGGACAGCTGCGGCGACGGTGTGGAGGACGGTCAGGATGGTCCCGGCCACCGGACGGCTCACCGCGCCCGTGGCCGCCCTGTCCGCGCAGCCGAGCGCCTCCGCGAGGCCGGGCCCGTCGATTTCCCTCGCGGCCGCCGACTCGGCGATCCCGCGCACGACCTGCGACATGATCACGCCGGAGTTGCCCTTCGCCGCGGCGACCGCGCCCTTGGCGAACGCCGACAGCGCCTCGGCGGTCGTCGCCGGGTCGGCCTCCGCCAGCGCGTCACGGGCCGCCGTCATGGTGAACAGCAGGTTGGAGCCGGTGTCGGAGTCGGCGACCGGGTAGACGTTGATGCCGTCGATCGCCGGCCGGAGCACCGCCAAGCTGTGCACACAGGCCGCCGACCAGGCCGACACCGCCGCCACGTCCAGCACCCGCACCGCGTAACCTCCTAGCTGTTCCAGCGAGGGTATCGACCCGGTGCCGGAGGGCTCTGAGCCACTGGTTACTATGGTCGAGTTGCCCAGCGTGCTGGGCGCGTCATTCTTTGTCCCAGATCCAGAGGAGTTCGACGTGGCTGCCGTGTGCGACGTCTGTGGCAAGGGACCGGGCTTTGGCAAGTCGGTCTCGCACTCCCACCGGCGTACCAACCGCCGGTGGAACCCGAACATCCAGACCGTTCACGCCAAGATCGGTCTGTCCCAGCGCAAGCGCCTGAACGCCTGCACCTCGTGCATCAAGGCAGGCAAGGTCGTTCGCGGCTGAGCCGGGTTTTTGGGGAATGGCGGGTGCTCTTCGGAGCGCCCGCCATTTTTTATGGGGTGGTGCTTGGGCGTTCCGTTCCGCGGAGCATTCCCACGCGCCTCACCTTCGCACCTTCCCGAAGTACATGAAGGACCCCTTCCTTGCGCCTAGGTACAGGAAGGGGTCCTTCATGTACTGGGGAGCGGCCGTCACGGACGCGCGTGAACGTCAGGGGAGCTTCCAGTCCACAGGACCGGCGCCCTGCTGCTCCAGCAGCTGGTTCGCCCGGCTGAAGGGGCGCGAGCCGAAGAAGCCGGCGTGCGCCGAAAGCGGGCTCGGGTGCGCCGACTCGATGCACGGCACCTTCCCCAGCATCGGCTTCAGGTTCCGCGCGTTGCGGCCCCACAGGATCGCCACCATCGGCTCGTCCCTGGCGGCGAGGGCCTTGATGGCCTGCTCGGTGACCGCTTCCCAGCCCTTGCCCTGATGCGAGTTCGACTTCCCTGGCTGCACGGTCAGCGACCTGTTGAGCAGCAGGACACCCTGGTCGGCCCAGGGCGTCAGGTCCCCGTTCGACGGCAGCGGGTGCCCGAGGTCCTCGCAGTACTCCTTGTAGATGTTGATCAGGCTCTTCGGGATCGGCCGGACGTCCGGCGCCACCGAAAAGCTCAGCCCGACGGCGTGCCCGGGCGTCGGGTACGGGTCCTGGCCGACGATCAGCACCCGCACGTCGTGGAACGGCTGCTGGAAGGCCCGCAGCACGTGTTCACCCGCCGGGAGATAGGTCCGGCCCGCGGCGATCTCCGCGCGGAGGAATTCCCCCATCGCGGCGACCTGCGGCGCCACCGGTTCGAGGGCCTGCGCCCAGCCTGCTTCGACGATGTCCTGCAGCGGTCGTGCGGTCACGGCGTGCGAGCTTACTCACGTCCGTCGAGTCGCCGGAGTTCGACCCGGAACCTCGCCGCACGCTCGACGTAGCCGTCGACGACCAGTTTGATCATGTCCGGCCCGAACGAAGTGTTCGGCCGCGTCTTCGCCGGGACGCCGAGCGCGATATGTCCACTGTCCACATGGGACCCATAGGAGAGAACCGCGCCCGCGCCGACCATCCCGCCGTCCTCGACGACGGTTCCGTTCAGCACCACCGATCCCGACGCGATCAGGCAACCCTCACCGATCCGCGCGCCTTCGATGTGCACCGAATGCCCGACGGCGGACGACTTCCCGATGATCGTCGGCTCCTTGCGGGTGCAGTGCAGGACGCAGCCGTCCTGGACGTTGGACCGCTCGCCGATCTCGATGTACCCGTGGTCGCCGCGCAGCACGGTCTGCGGCCACACCGACGCGAACGCCGCGATCCGGACGTCGCCGATCACCGTCGCGTCGGGGTGGACATAGGCGTCCGGGTGGATCGAGGGTTCGAGGTCGCCCAGTGCGTAGATCGGCATGCGTTCTCCTAGACCAGCGGCTTGCCGTAGCAGATGCTTTCCGGCTCGTCCTTGTAGTACCCGAAACCCGGGATCTCCCGGTATCCGGACGATTCGTACAGCGCGATGGCCTCCGGCTGTTTGTCGCCGGTCTCCAGCACCATGCGCAGCCGTCCGGCCTCGGCGGCCGTCCGCTCCAGATCGGCGAGGATCGCCCTCGCCAATCCGCGCCCTCGCGCCGAAGCCATCACGAACACCCGTTTCATCTCGGCATCACCCGGCAACAGGGGTTCCGGCCCATCGTGCGCCCGCCAGGCACCGCACGCGACCGGGACGTCGTCGAGGTAGGCGGCGATGAACAGCCCCCTCGGCGGGGCGAACTGCGCCGCGTCCATCGGTGTCTCGTCTTCGCTGCCGTACCGGGCGGCGAGTTCGAGCTGCGCTTCGGCCAGCAGTTTCACCGCGTCGGGGTGGTCGTAGGCCAGCACACGAAGGTCCATGGGCGCGAGATTAGCGAGAAGACTTGCCATTCCCCAAAGTAGATTGCGGTCATGTCGATCGAGACGTCCATCACCGGCCTCGCCGAGGCTCCCCTGCGCCAGGCACGCAATTCCGCCGCCTTCTGGGCCGCGACCGGCCGGTCCCGCGGCCACGAAGTGATCCACCGCCGGGGTTTCCTCGCCGTGGCCGGTGACGAGCGCGCGGGATTGCGCGTCCTGCTCCAAGAGCCGGCCCTCACCGACGGCGAGCTGGCGGAAATCACCGAGCTCGCCGCACGGGCTACAGGGCCGGTGGAGGCCGAAGATCCCTTCAGCGCCACCGATCTGAACCATCTCGGGGAGATGCGCAGCTGGCAGATGCCCGTCATGCTGCGCTCACCCGCCCCGGTCGCCGAACCCGCGATGGAGGTGGTCCGGGTGCGCGAGGAAGCGGACCTGCGGGCGGCCGAACGCGTGGTGACCGAAGCCTTCGAACTCGCGCGTTTCCGGCCGGGCGAGATGTTCCCCACGGCCATCCTCGACCAGCCGGGCGTCGAGATGTTCATCGCTCGGCTCGACGGCGAAGTCGCCGGGGCGTGCGTCACCGTCGTCGACAACGGCTTCGGCAGCCACTACTGGGTCGGCACGCCGGACGCCTTCCGCTCGCGGGGCGTGGGACGAGCCGTGATGCTCGGCTCCCTCGCCCCGCTGGCGGAGCTGCCGGTCACCCTCACCGCGTCACGGCTGGGCAAACCGCTGTACGAATCCCTCGGCTTCACCGCCGCCGCGGAGTCGACCTGGTGGGCCCCACGCTCCTAGCGCCAGTGCTGCCAGCCGCTGTCGTGCCCGTACTGCTTCCCGTCCACCGTCACCCCCGAATCCGGCATGGTGACGACGCCGATCTCGGTCCAGCCCTCCGGCAGATCGGCGAAGGAGGGGAAGGTGGCCGCGAACGCGTGGTCCTCGCCGCCGGTGAGGACCCATTTCAGCGGGTCGGCGCCGAGGGCGGTGCCGACCTCGGTCAGCCTGCTCGACACGTCGAGGTCCGCCGTCCGGACATCGATCCCGACACCGGAGGCCTCGGCGATGTGGCCGAGGTCGGACAGGAGCCCGTCGGACACGTCGATCATCGACGTCGCGCCACCGTCGGCCGCGCGGATACCCGCCTCGTAGTCCGGTTCGGGACAACGCTGCGCGTTGACCACGCTGACCGGCGAGCGGAAACCCCGCCCGAGCACGGCGAGCCCGGCCGCCGCCCAGCCGAGCCGCCCGCAGACCGCGACGACGTCGCCGGGCCGCGCGCCCGACCGCGTCACCGGTTCCCTGCCGCCGAGGTCGCCGAGGGCGGTGACACTGATCACGATCTGGTCGGCGCGCACCATGTCGCCGCCGACGATCCCGATCCCCGCGCGGTCGGCTTCGAGCCACATGCCCTGGGTGAGTTCGGTGACGAGTGCCGTCGGTGTGTCCGAGGGGCACGCGAATCCCATGAGGACGGACGTCGGGCGCGCGCCCATGGCGGCGATGTCGGTGAGGTTCACCGCGACCGCCTTGCGCCCCACCTGCTCGGCGCTGGACCAGTCGAGCCGGAAGTGGACGCCCTGCACGAGCACGTCGGTGGAGGCCACCGTCCGCCCGTCCGGGCTGGCCACGACGGCCGCGTCGTCCCCCGGTCCGAGCAGTGTCGTCTCCGGCTGTTTCCGGCCGGCGGTCACCGCCTCGATCAACCGGAATTCACCGGTCCCGGCGACCGTGCCGTCGTTCGGTGACACCCGTCACCTCCACTTTCCCTTGTCCGGACAAATATCGATCACCGATAGTCGGAAGCCCTAGGTTTTTCCCGGGGCTGGCGATACGTTGCTACAACGTTCCTACCTTGAGCCGACTTTTACGAAGGGGCGCGCCGTGGTCCACGCATACATCCTCATCCAGACCGAGGTCGGCAAAGCCGCCGCGGTCGCCGCGGAGATCTCCACCATCTCCGGTGTCACCAGTTCGGAGGATGTCACCGGCCCGTACGACGTCATCGTCAAGGCCGCTGCCGACACCGTCGATCAGCTGGGTCAGCTCGTGGTCGCCAAGGTGCAGAACGTGGAAGGCATCACGCGGACGCTGACCTGCCCGGTCGTTCATCTGTGAGTGCCTGTCGGCGGAGCTGAGGATGCACTCCGCACCGGCGACGTGAACGACCGGACAGCGTCCTGCCGACGTCGATCGCGGACGCGGGTTCACCACCGAAATTCCGAAGTGGTGTAGTTGTCCGGTGGCTGACACGGACACCGGCGCACCGCCGAAACCCCTGCTGATCGCGGCCGCCTGCCTGGCGATCCTGCTCGTCGCGGGCGTGGCCGTCTTCGGGCTGACCCGCGGCGCGGAATCCGGCGCCCCGGCCGCCGACGGTCCGCTCCCGCTCGTCCCGGTCCCGGCGCCTCAGTCGGGGTCACCCGAATGCGCGAAACTCGTCGGCGCGCTCCCGCACGAGCTCACGTCGTCCGGTAACACGCTGGTCCGGCGCAAGCTGGCCGATCCCGCCCCCGAGGCGACGATCGGCTGGGGCACCGGCGACCCGGTGGTCCTGCGCTGCGGTCTCGGCAAGCCGCCGGAGCTCACCCGGACCTCGCAGCTGCGGACGATCAACGGCGTCCAGTGGCTGCAGGTCGAGGGTGAGGGCACCGCGACGTGGTTCGTGGTGGATCGTCCCGTCTACACGGCGCTCACCGTGCCGAACACCGCGGGGACGGGGCCGCTTCAGACCGTTTCCGAGGTCATCGCCGCCAATCTCCCCCCGGTGCCGCTGCGGTTCTGAGCGCTCAGGGCAGGAGCAGGCTCTTGCCGGTGTACCGCCGCGCCTCGATGTCCGAGTGCGCGGCGGACGCCTCCGCCAGCGGGTACGTCCGGCCGATGATCGGCGTCAGCTTCCCGTCGGCCGCCTGCCGCAGCACTTGTTGCGCCATGTCCACAACGGACAGCCGGCCGCGGTCGGCGTCGCCGATCACGGTCTCCGCGCCACTGGACATGCCGTAGCCGGAGAAGCGGCCGCCGTTCTTCAGCAACGCCAGCGAGGCGGCGCCGAGTTCGCCGCCGACGCCGTCGAAGACCACGTCCAGCCGGTGGCCGCCGGTGAGGGCGAGGACGTCTCCCGTCCAGTCCACCGCCGAGTAGTCGACCGGCTCGGCCCCCAGTTTCCGCGCGATCGCCGCCTTTTCGTCGCCGCGGACCGCCGCGAAGACGATCGCGCCCGCCGCGCGGGCGAGCTGCACCAGCACGCTGCCGAGCCCGCCGACGCCGGGCGCCACCAGGATCCGCTCGCCTGCCCTGACCGGAGTCTTCTCCAGCAACGCCAGCGCGGTGCTGCCGTCGTCGAAAAGGGCCACCGCGTGCCGCGGATCCAGCCCGTCCGGAATCGGGAAGGTGTCTTCCGGCAGCGCGACGACCGTGTCCGCGTATCCCCCGCCGTAGCCGCCGGGCGCGTGGCTGAGGACCTGCTTGCCCAGCCAGGTTTCGTCGACTCCGGCACCCACCGCGTCGACGGTGCCCGCCACCGACCCGCCCGGTACGTACGGCGGCTCGACCGCGAACACGTCGGGACCTTCACCTCGCCGGATGAGGGCGTCGAGCCAGCCGACCCCGGCCGCCGTCACCGCGACGCGGAGCTCACCCTCCGCCGGTTCGGGGGTCGGCACTTCGACCTGCTCCAGGACTCCGGGATCACCGAACCGGGACACTCTGATCTCACGCATGATCGCAAGCTATGACCTCCAGTTCGCTGGAGGTCAAGCGAGCACGGCGATCAGCGGTTTCAGCGCGGATCGCAGCGCCTCGCGCGAACAGCCCGCGTAGCCGATGAGGTTCCCGAACACCGTCGGCGTCCCGGCGAAATGCCGGGCCAGCCCGTCGAGCCGGATCCCGGCGCGTTCCGCCGCCGCCATCCGGGCCGCCTCGTCGGCCGCCGAGCCGCACGGGACGACCAGATGCGCGCCCGCGTCGTCGCCGAGCACCGGGATCCCCGCCGACGTCAGCGCGGCCGAGACCAGGGAGCGGCGCTCCGACAGTTCCCGCCGGAGCTTCCGCAGGTGGCGCCCCAGATCGCCGTGCCGCGCCAGCTCGGCGAGCACCCGCTGCCCCGCCGGCGAAGGACGCGTCCCGGTCGCTTCGCGGTACTCCAGTACCGCGGCCGCGACCTGGGACGGCGCGACCATCCAGCCCGCGCCCAGCGCCGGGGTGAGGATCTTGCTCGTGGTGCCGAGATGCGCGACGACGTCGGGCGCGAGCGCGGCCAGCAGCGGCAGCGGCGCGACGTCGAACCGCAGCTCCCCGTCGTAGTCGTCCTCGATCACCAGCATGCCGTTGTCGCGCGCGAGTTCGACGAGGTCGACGCGGCGGGAGGCGCTCATCCGGCTGCCGAGCGGGTACTGGTGCGCGGGTGAGCAGTACACCGCGCGAACGTCCGCGGGGACGGCGTCCGGGCGCAGCCCTTCTTCGTCGACCGGGACGGGCACGACCTCCATCCCCGCCCGCCGGAACGCCTGCACCGCGCGCTGGTAGCCCGGTTCCTCGATCGCGACCCGGTCACCGCGCGAGAGCATCGCGCCCGCGAGTTCGATCACCGCGGCCGTCGTGCCGCCGGTCGCGAGCACCGTTCCGGCGGCGAGGCCGCGGTGCCGCAGCAGATGCTCGGACACGGCGTCCCGGTACGCGGGCAGGCCCGCCCTGTCCTCGCGGTAGGTCGGGCGCGGGTCCGCGGCGGCCCGCCACGCGCGACGCCAGGCGGCTTTCTCGATGCCGTCGGCCCACGGGACGCCCGGGGTGAGGTCGACCAGCGTGGGCGGGGCGGCGGGGGTGCCCGGCGCGGGCCCTTTCGACGGCCTGTCCGCGGGCGGTGTGGTGGTGACGTACGTGCCGGAGCCGTGACGGCCGGCGATCCAGCCCTCCGCGTGAAGCTGTTCGTACGCGGCCGACGTCACCGTGCGGCTGACGCCGAGACGGCTCGCGAGTGCTCTGGTCGAAGGCAGCCTGTCGCCGCCGCGCAGATGTCCGTCGCCCGCGGCCGCGCGCAACGCGTCGGCCAGCTGGACCGCGAGCGGGACGAGCGAATCGCGGTCGAGACTGACCGGCAGAGCGGTGTCGGACATGGTGTACTCCGCACTTCCCGAAGTGGCCTTCTCAAGTATAGGAGAATTGGACATTATTACAGGCCACTCACGGGGGTGAGACTACTCGCATGTCCACCCCGCTCTCACCTACCGACAGGACCACCCTCGGCCGCAAGAAGAACCGCGCCCTCACCGACCGCTCGGCGCTCTACTCGGTGCTCGACGAAGGCCTGATCTGCCACCTCGGTGTCGTGCGCGACGGCGTCCCGCTGGTCATCCCGACCGGCTACGGACGCGACGGCGACACGCTCTACCTGCACGGATCGACCGGCGCGCGGAGTATGCGCGATTCCGACGGCGTCGAGGTCTGTGTCACGGTGACCCTGCTCGACGGCATCGTCTACGCGCGCTCGGTCAACAACCACTCGATGAACTACCGCAGCGCGGTGATCCTGGGCAAGGCGGCCGCGGTCACCGATCGCGAACGCAAGATGCACGGCCTCCACGTGCTGACCGACCACCTCGCGCCCGGTTCGTGGGAGCACGCGAGGGACGTCAACGCGAAGGAGTTCGCGTCCGTTTCGGTGCTGGAGCTGGACCTCACCGAGGCTTCGGTGAAGATGCGCGGCGAGGGGCCCGACGATCCCGAGGACGAGGTCGCGGCCGATCTCTCGTGGGCGGGGGTGCTGCCGGTGCGGACCGTGTTCGGTGAGCCGGAGCCGTCGGCGGATCTCGTCGGTGAGTGGACGGTGCCGGAGCATGTGAAGCGGCGGGTCGGGTAGCGCTCACCAACGCTATGAAAGGTCCTTTCCTTGCAAAATTTGCAAGGAAAGGACCTTTCATAGCACGCGCGCGAGAGGGATCACGAGCGGTGGCGCGGCAGCCGCACCGTGAACGTCGTCGCCCCCGGCACGCTCTCGACCTCGATCGTCCCGCCATGCGCCGAGACCAGCGACAGCACCACCGAAAGCCCCAGCCCGGTCCCGCCGTTGCCGCGCGTGCGGGCGGTGTCGACCCGGTAGAACCGGTCGAAGATCCGCTCCCGCGCCTCCGGCGGGATCCCTGGCCCGGCGTCGCTCACCCGCAGGACGACCTCCGAGTCCGAAGCCGAAGCCGACAACGTCACCGGCGTCCCTGGCGGCGTGTGCACCGCGGCGTTGGCGAGCAGATTGTCCAGCACCTGCCGCAGGCGCACCGGATCCGCTTGCAGGACAACATCTTCCGGGAGCGCGCCGATACTCAGCGGATGCTCCGGGCGGCCGGCGGCGAAGGCCTCCCCCGCGTCGGTGATCAACTCGGCGACATCGACGTCGATCAGCCGCAGCGGCGCCTCGGTCTCCGGCGCGTCGAGGCGCGCGAGGAGCAGGAGGTCGTCGACGAGCACGCTCATCCGCTGTGTCTCTTCCCGGATCTTCGACAGATGCGCGTCGCGTTCGGCGGGTTCGTTCGCCGCGGCGTAGCGGAAAAGCTCGGCGTAGCCCCGGATCGACGTCAGCGGCGTGCGCAGTTCGTGGGAGGCGTCGGCGATGAACCGCCGCAGCCGTTCGTTCGCCTCCCGGCGCGCGACCAGCGAGGAATCGAGGTGCGCCAGCATCACGTTGAACGCCGTCCGCAGTTCCTCGACCTCGGCACCGCCGCCGCTGGCCTGCGCGCGCACCGGGAGATCGGCGTTCGCGGTGAGATCGTGCGAAGCGATGTCGTGCGCCGTCCCGGCCATGTCGCTCAGTGGCCGCAGCCCGCGCCGCAGCACCAGCCGTCCCGCGATCACCAGCACCGCCAGCGCCAGCAGGAACGCGACGACCTCGACCATGATCAGCTGGCTGACCGTCCGGTCCAGATCGGCCTGCGGCGCGGCGCTGACCAGCACGATGTTCTGCGCCGGTTCGATCGGGCAGGCCCGGACGCGGTAGGTGCCCTTGTCCTCGATGTAGACGGTGCGCAGGACCTCGGTCCGCGTCGCGTCCTCGGCGACCTTTTCGAGCGCCTTCGTGTCCGGCGGCAGGGAACCACCCGCCTGCGGCCGCGCGTCGCCGTTCTGTACCGCGAAAACGGCGGAGAACCAGCCGTAGGCCTGCTGCGGTTTCCCGCCGTGCGTGGTGCGCAGCGACGGCACCTGGCTGATCTGGGTCTTGGCGAGCTGTTCGTCGAGCCGGTCGTTGAGATAGCCCTTCATGATGCCGACCATCACGGTCCCGACGACGGCGAACACGACCAGCGCCAGCGCGCCGAGCCCGAGCGCCAGCCGCGTGCCGAGCCTCGATCGACGCCAGGCGTCGTACCACCGGCGCAGGATCTTCATCTCGCCGCCTGCCGGACGACGTAGCCGACACCGCGCACGGTGTGGATCAGCGGTTCGCCGCCCGCGTCGAGTTTGCGGCGCAGATGCGAGATGACGAGTTCGACCACATTGGACCGGCCGCCGAAGTCGTATTCCCAGACGTGGTCGAGGATCTGTGCCTTGGTCAGCACCGAAGGCGAACGCCGCATGAGGTAGCGCAGCAGTTCGTACTCGGTCGGGGTCAGCTCGGCGGGTTTGCCGCCGCGGGCGACCTCGCGGGTGTCCTCGTTCAGGGTCAGATCACCGACTCGCAGCACCGCCGCCTTGGCCTGGTTGGTGCTCCGCCGCAGGACGGCGCGCAGCCGTGCCATCAGTTCCTCGACGGAGAACGGCTTCACGAGGTAGTCGTCACCGCCGCGGGTGAGCCCGGCGACCCGGTCCGCGGTCGCGTCCTTCGCGGTGAGGAAGACCACGGGCACCGCCGTCCCGGACTCGCGGAGCTTGTCCAGCACGGTGAACCCGTCGATCCCTGGCAGCATCAGGTCGAGCACGACGATGTCGGGCCGGAATTCGGCGGCGCGTTCGAGCGCGGCCTCCCCCGATCCGGCGGTGACGGCCTGCCAGCCCTCGTAGCGGGCGACGGTGGCCACCAGGTCGGCGATATGCGGCTCGTCGTCCACCACCAGCAGGCGGACGGGGTTCTCGGTGTTCACAACGCCATCCTCCGTTAACGCGCGCGCGAGGGCGAGGCGGGAGCGCACACGACAGGAAGCCGACAGGTTCCGCCAAGAAAGGTCACAGGTTGGCCCAGCAGGCTCGGCACTTGAACCGGACCGAGAGGAACCACGTGTGACCACCATGACGCAGACCGCCGTGAGACCGCGCCCGGCGATCCGTCCCAGGATCGCCGCACGCGCCGGGCTCTTGCTCTTCCTCGGGGCCAACGTGGCCGCCGTGACCATGCTCTTCTTCGCCGCCGGGCCATCGGACAACGTGCTGATCAGCATCGGCAGGCTCGCCGGGCTGTACGGGGCGCTGGCGATGGCGTTCCAGCTGCTGCTGGTCGCCCGGCTGCCGTGGCTCGACCGCCGCCTCGGCATGGACCGGCTCACCGGCTGGCATCGCTGGACCGGGTTCAGCCTGCTGTGGACGCTGCTCGCCCACTTCGTCTTCATCGTCTTCGGCTACGCGCAGGTCGAGGACAACGGCGTGGCCGAGGAGTTCGTCACGATGGTGACCAAACTGGAGGGGATCCTGCGCGCGGTCGTCGCGTTCGCGCTGATCCTGCTCGTCGGTGCCGTTTCCGCCCGGTTCGCCCGCCGCCGTCTGGCGTACGAGACCTGGCATTTCCTTCACCTCTACACCTACGCCGCGGTCGTGCTGGCGTTCAGCCACCAGATCGCGCTGGGCGGATCGTTCGCGTCGTCGCCGGGGGCTCAGGTCTACTGGTGGGCGGTGTGGGGTGTCGCGCTCGGCGCCGTCGTCGCCGGCCGGGTGATGCTGCCGCTGGCGCGTAACCTGCGTCACCGCCTGAAGGTCGTCGCCGTCGTCCCCGAGTCCCGCGACGTCGTCTCGGTGTACATCTCCGGCAAGCATCTCGACAAGATGCCGGCGCGGGCGGGCCAGTTCTTCCTGTGGCGCTTCATGACCCGTGATCGCTGGTGGCAGGCGAATCCGTTCTCGCTGTCGGCCGCACCGGACGGCCGTACCCTGCGGCTGACCGCGAAGGCCGCCGGTGACGGCAGCGCGTCCCTGCGGTCCCTGAAGGTCGGCACGCGGGTGTTCGCCGAAGGACCGTACGGCGCGTTCACCACGATGCACCAACGGAAACCGGACGCGTTGCTCGTCGCGGGCGGTGTCGGGATCACGCCAATCCGAGCGCTGCTGGAGGAGATCTCCGGACACGTCGTGGTGCTCTACCGCGTCCGCGACGAACGCGACGCCGTCCTCCTGCCCGAGCTGATCGGGCTGGCGCGGGCACGCGGCGCGGTCGTCCGGGTCCTCAGTGGACCGTCCGATCAGGCCGGTCCGGTCCTCGGCGCGCCCAACCTGCGGCGGATGGTGCCGGACATCACGGACCGGGACGTCTTCGTCTGCGGCCCGCCGGGAATGACCTCGGCGACGCTGCGCAGCCTTCGGGAGCTGCGGGTGCCGTCCCAGCAGGTCCACGCCGAACGTTTCAGCCTCGCCGCCTGAGCCAGGGAGTCCCGATCATGAAGAAGACCATCGTCGCCGCCACGGTCGCCCTTTCGGCCGCCGGTTTCCTCGGTGTCTGGCTGTATGAACCCGGCCCTCTCGGCACGGAGACCGTGGCCGTCGCCGCGGCGCCGAGTTCGTCTACTTCGGACGGTGGAGCGTCCGAAGGCGCCGAGCGCACCATCGACGGTTCGGTGGAGAGCAACAGGTATGGCACCGTCCAGGTGCGGCTGGTGATCTCGCCGGAGGACAAGATCTCCGAAGTCCGCCTGCTGCAACGGCCGACCAGCGGCCGCGGGGTCGCCGCGATCCCGATCCTGCAGGAGGAGACGCTGACCGCGCAGAGCGCCGACATCGACACCGTCTCCGGGGCCACGTCGACGAGCGAGTCGTACGTCAAATCGCTGCAGGCGGCGCTGGACGCCAGATGAACCGCGTCGAACAGGTGATGGGGCTGCCGATCTCGGTCGACGTCCGGGCGGGCGGCGCCCTCGTCGACCACGCGATCGACGGCGTTTTCGGCTGGCTGCGGGAGGTCGACGCGCGGTTCAGCCCGTTCAAGGCAGGCAGCGAGGTGTGCCGCTACGACCGCGGTGAACTCGCGCCGTCGGAGCTGAGCGACGACCTCCTGGAGATCCTGTCGTTGTGCGATCACTACGAACGGTTGTCCGGCGGGGCCTTCACCGCGCGGCTCCCCGGCCGGCGGCTCGATCCGAACGCGGTGGTGAAGGGCTGGGCGGTGCAGCGGGCGGCGTCCCTGTTGCTCGCCGAAGGCTTGGACGTGTTCTGTCTCAACGCCGGCGGGGACGTCGTCACCGCCGGCGAACCGGAACCCGGCCGCGCCTGGCGGGTCGGCATCCGGCATCCCGAACGGCCGGGCGCGGTCTGTGCCGTGGTCGAATCGTCCGGTGGCGCGGTCGCGACCTCGGCGGAATACGAACGCGGCGCGCATATCCTGGACGGACGGACCGGGCGCCCGCCCGCCGGTCTGCTGAGCGTCACGGTCGCCGCCGACGACCTCGTCACCGCGGATTCCCTGGCCACGGCCGCGTTCGCGATGGGGACCGAGGGGATCGCCTGGGTCGCCTCACAACCGGGGTGCCAGGTGCTGGTCATCGACGCGGAACGGCAGGTGCACCGGTCGCCGGGTTTGCGACTCGCTTAATCCGTTGGCCGGGCTTCGCGAGCTCGGGCAGACTGCGGCGTCATGACCTCTGTCGTACAGAACTTCTTCTTCGACTGCGCCGACGCCTACGAACTGGGACGCTTCTGGAGCGGCGTCGTCGGCAAGCCGATGGCCGACGACGATCAGCCCGGTGACCCCGAAGCGATCATCGAGATGGACAACGGTGTCACGCTGTTCTTCGGGCAGGTCCCGGAGCCGAAGACCGTGAAGAACCGGATCCATCTCTGCCTCACGCCGGACATCCCGCGCGACGAGGAGATGGAGCGCCTGCTGAAGCTCGGCGCGACCCTCCTGCACGACCGGCGCAACCCGGACGGCACCGGCTGGGTCGTCCTCGGTGACCCCGAAGGCAACGAATTCTGCGTGCTGCGCAGCGCCGCCGAAAAAGCCGCCACGTCGTGACGGACTACCTGACCGTCAACCGGGCGAACTGGGACGAACGCGCTCCGGCGCACGCCGCTTCGGCGGACTACGGCTACGAGAAGTTCGTCGCGGACCCGGCGCACCTCAGCGGCGTGGTCACCTTCGACCGGCCGCTGCTCGGCGACGTCTCCGGCGCCAGGGGAGTGCACCTGCAGTGCCATATCGGCACGGACACGCTTTCTCTGTCCCGCCTCGGCGCACGGATGAGCGGACTCGACTTTTCCGCGCCCGCGCTGGAGATCGCGCGAGGGCTGGCCACCGAGACCGGCACGGAGATCGACTATCACGAGTCCGATGTGTACAGTGCCGCCGACGTGCTGGGCGCCGGGGAATTCGACCTCGTCTACACGGGAATCGGCGCGCTCTGCTGGCTGCCGGACATCGCCCGCTGGGGACAGGTCGTCGGCGCGTTGCTGCGGCCGGGCGGACGGCTGTTCATCCGCGACATGCACCCGATGCTGGGCACCCTCGACGAGACGCAGCCGCTCATCACGCCGCGCTACCCGTACTTCGAGCAGGCCGAACCGCTGGTGTTCGACGATCCGGGGACCTATGTGGACACCGACGTCTCGTTCCAGCACAACCGGACGCACGAATGGAACCACGGGCTCGGCGAGATCGTCACTTCGCTCCTCGGCGCCGGGCTGACCCTGACGCGGCTGGTGGAACACGACAGCGTGCCGTGGAACGCGCTTCCCGGGTTCATGACACTGAACGAGGCGACCGAGGAATGGCGGCTGACCGAGAATCCGCGGCGGCTGGCGGCGAGTTTCACGATCGAAGCTGTGAAGGCGCGTTGAGCGCGTGGTGTCGCGAAAGCCACTTTCGGGACGTCTGATGTCTCGAAATTGGCTTTCGCGACATGATCGCCAGGGCGATGCGGGGCCCGGCCACGGCCGACGTTGCGAAAGTGGCTTTCGCAACCCGGCCGGGCCCAGCACTCGGCAGACCACCTGCAGTACATGAAGGCGAGCAACAAGGACACCGGTACCAAGCCGGTCGGGTCTCGTGAGTGGTAAGGACGGTTGGAACCGGCCTTACCACTCACGAGCTTTTGGAAGAATGTCCTCATGAGCGTCTTCCTTGAGAAACGGCCCCTTGTCGCCGTCGCCGCCCTGGGCGGCACCATCTCGATGGTCCCCGGCGACGGTAAGGACCACGCCGTCCCCCGGCTCACCGCCGCCGACCTGCTCGGCGACCTCGGCGAGAACCTCGAGATGGACGTCCGCGCCGAGACGCTCGCGGGGATTTCCAGCGCGTCGATGGATTTCGCGACGCTGATCAGGACACGGGAGTGGGCAGCTCGGGCCGTCGACGAAGGCGCTGACGGCGTCGTCGTGGTCCAGGGCACGGACACGCTCGAAGAGACCGCGTACTTCTTCGAGCTGACGTGGGCTTTCGAGGCGCCGATCGTGATCACCGGCGCGATGCGCAACCCCAGCCTGCCCAGTGCCGACGGCGCGGGGAACCTGCTGGCCGCGTTGACCGTCGCCGCCGATCCCCGCAGCCGGGGCCGCGGCTCGCTGGTCGCGTTCAACGACGACGTCCACGCCGCGCGCTGGGTCCGCAAAACGCATTCGAGCCACGTCGAGGCGTTCTCCTCGAATCCCGCCGGACCGCTCGCGTTGCTGAGCGAGGGCTTGGTGCACTACTTCCACCCGGTCGCCGCCCGCCCGGCCGCGTTGTCCTTGGAGAACGCGGACTTCTCCGGGCTGGTGCCGATCGTCGAGAGCGGTGTCGAGGACACCGGCGAGCTCCTGGAAACGCTGGTCAAGGCCGGGGTGAAGGGCGTGGTGCTCGCCGCGAACGGCGCCGGGCACGTTTCGGCGGGATCCGCCGACGTGATCGAACGGGTCCTGCCCGAGGTGCCGATCGTGGTCGCCGGCCGCACCGGCGCCGGGCCGACGTTTCGCGGCACCTACGGTTTCCGCGGTTCCGAATCGGATCTGATCGCGATGGGCGTGACCATGGCGGGCTGGCTGGACCCGCGCAAATCCCGGCTCCTGCTGCACACCCTGCTCGCCACCGGCGCTTCGCGAGACCGCGTCGACGCCGAATTCCGGCTGCGGGGTGACCTCGCCTGACCCGGCGTTTCGTCCTCTGAATGCGGTAGTTGCACGCGCAAGGAACGCATTCAGAGGACGAAACGCGGAAGGTGTCAGTCCCGGACGGGACCCGAGACGGGGTCCAGGTGGTACGGCCGCATGGCGCGGGGCCGGTGCCGGTAGACGTGCACGCTGACGGCGGGATCCGGGCCGTCGTTGCGCACTTCGTGGACGTAGCCGGGGCCGAAGACGCGAGACTGGCCTTCCGAGAGCGAATGCAGCTCGGTCACGGCTCGCCCGTCGACGGCACGCCTGGCGACGGTCTCGCTCAGCTTCCCGCTGACCACGGTGAACGCGCCCGCGGCGAATTCGTGGTCGTGCAGGTCGGTGCGCTGGCCGGGCAGCCAGCTCATCAGCCAGATCTCCTGCAGTTCGTCCGCGTCGACGAGCGCGGAGAAACGCTCGTCGGGGTCGTAACGCAGCAGATGCCGCCAGCGGTCACGGTCCGCGGCGAATTCGAGCGCGACGCGCACCGGGTGGCGCAGCGCGGGGTTTTCGGGAATGACCAGCGTGTTGGCCGGGACGGCGAACATGGAGAAGTCCTCGCAGAAGGAAGAAGGGTGTCGAGCTGGGCCGGGGCGGGGTTCACCGACAACAGAGACACGCGCACGCGACCACGCCAAGACCCGAGAGGCCCCGCGACACAGTCATCCCACGTGCGAACATGCGCTCAGCGAACCAGCACGGAGCACGCCGGTCAACTGATCCCACTCCGTGGACCGCGCCTCAGGACCACTCGTGCTTCTGCGACCGGCCGAGCAGCTCGGCTCCCGCGCGCCGCGGGTCGACCCCTTCGTGGCATACGCGGTGCATCGCGTCAGTGATCGGCATGTCGACACCGAGCCCCATCGCGAGTTCCCGGATCGACGTGCACGATTTGACGCCCTCGGCGACCTGACCGCCGGTGGCCGCGAGCGCCTGCTCCAGCGTGTCGCCCCTGCCGAGCCGCTCGCCGAAGGTCCGGTTGCGCGACAACGGCGACGAGCAGGTCGCCACCAGGTCGCCGACGCCGGCGAGCCCGGCGAAGGTCAGCGGGTCGGCGCCCAGTTTCGCGCCGAGCCGGGCCATCTCGGCCAGCCCGCGGGTGATCAGGGTGGCCACGGTGTTCGCGCCCAGCCCGAGCCCGGCCGCCATCCCGCAGCTGAGCGCGATGACGTTCTTGCACGCCCCGCCCAGCTCGCAGCCGACGACGTCGGTGTTGGTGTACGGCCGGAAGTACTGATTGAAGCTCGCCCGCTGGATCGCCTTGGCGTTGTCGTGGTCGGTGCAGGCCAGCACCGCCGCCGCCGGCTGCCCGAGCGCGATCTCCTTCGCCAGGTTCGGCCCGGACACGACCACGATCTGCCCGGGGTCGACGCGGGCGATCTCGGCGATGACTTCGCTCATCCGCTTGAGCGTGCCCAGTTCGACGCCCTTCGCGAGGCTCACCAGGATCGCGTCGGCGGGCAGCAGACCGGACCACTCCGACAGATTGGTCCGCAACGTCTGGCTCGGCACCGCGAGCACCACGGCCTGCGCGCCGTCGAGGGCCTCGGCCGGATCCGAAGTCGCGGTGATCCGCTCCGGCAGTTCGATATCGGGTAAATAGGACGAATTGCGGTGCCGGTCCCGGATGTCGGCCGCGACCTCGGGCCGCCGGGCCCAGATCGTCACGTCCCGGCCGGCGTCGCCGAGCACCTTCGCGAACGCCGTCCCCCACGATCCGGCGCCGAGCACGGTCACCCGCTGGACCTCGGCCATCAGGCGTCGTCCTCCGGCTTCTTCGCGGGCGGTTCCTCCTGGCGGATCTCCGCGAGCAGCGCGGTGATCTCGGTCATCATCAGATCGGTGACCTCGCGCAGCTTGGCCGCGCTGCGGGTCGAACCGTCCTTGTAGGCGGAAAGATCCATCGGCTCGCCGACCAGATGCGTGATCGTCTTGCGCGGGAACGGCGTGAACTTCTTCGTGTAGCCGTTGAAGATGTGGTTCGTGCCCCAGCGGGCGATCGGGATCACCGGCACGTCGGTCTCCAGCGCGAGCCGCGCGGCACCGGTGAACGGCTTCTTCGGCCAGCCGTCCGGGTCCTTGCTGATCGTCCCCTCCGGATAGATCACGACGACCTTGCCGTCACGCAACGCCTGGTGGGCGGCCTTGAGGCTGTCTCCGGCGGCGGCGGAACCGCGCGAGACCGGGATCTGCCCGGCGCCGACGAAGATCTTGCCGAAGAGCGGCGCCCTGGTCAGGCTCTCCTTGCCGAGGAACCGCGGCACCCGCTTCTGCCGGTGCACGAAGACCGCGTCCACCGCCGGGTCCATGTGGGACACGTGGTTGAGCAGGAGCAGCGCGCCACCTTCGCGGGGGATCCGCTCGGCGTTGCGGTAGACCCGCTTGCCGATGGCCGTCGCCGGGTAGAACAGTGCGGCGGCGATGCCCACCCAGATGCCGCCCTTCTCACGCCGGGCCAATTCGTCCTCCTCGAAGTCACACGTGTCGTCCCAGGCCACTGATCCTGCCGCGCGCATCCGAGCGCGGTCCAGGGAGGGTCGGGTAAGAAGTGAGATGTGGACGTGGACCTGATAGTGCCGATGAAACGCCCCGCCGAGGGCAAGTCCCGGCTTCGCGGCGCGGTCGTGCCCGAGCGGCACGCCGAACTGGTGCTGGCCCTGGCCTACGACACGGTGTCCGCGGCGACCTCGGCGGACGGGGTCCGCCGGGTGCTGGTGGTCGCCGCCGACCCGGTGTCGGTGGCGGAGCTCACCGAGCTCGGCGTCGAAATCGTCACCGAACCGTCGCGCGGCGGATTGAACGCGGCCCTGCGCCACGGCGAGGAGCTGCTGCGCCGGGACTCGCCGTCCGGTCTCGTCGGCGCGCTGCAGGCCGACCTGCCCGCGCTGCGGACCGAAGACCTCACCGCCGCCCTCGCCGACGCGGACGGGCGTCGGGCGTTCGTCGCCGACCGGCAGGGAACGGGCACGACCCTGTTGCTCGCGGGGGCCGGCCACGCGCTGGCCCCCCGGTTCGGCGCGGGTTCCGCGCGGGCGCACACCGCGTCCGGTGCGACGCCGCTCACGATCGCCGCGGAATCGCTCAGGGCCGACGTGGACACCGCGGATGATCTCGCTCACGTTCGCACTCTGGGTGTCGGAAAGCGCACTTCAACGCTGCTGGGAACACCCTGCGTGGTGATGTGACGAGAGTTCACCCTGGCGACCCGCGCGCGGCGCACATAATCGCCCCGAGTGGTGAACAATGAAGCCCGTGAGCACAAATGACGGCGGCACCCCGAACTCGGCAAGGAAGCGGAAGACCTCCGCCGCGAAACCGGAACCCGGCAACGGCACGGCGAAACCCGCCAGGGCGAGGAAGACGACACCGGCGGCGAAGACCACCCCGCGCGTGACGCGCGGCGGTTCGGCGAGCCGTCCCGCGCAGGAGTTCCGCGCGCTGCCCGCCGCGCCTCCCGCGGTGACGTCGGCGCCCACCGCCGTCGAATCCCTGCCCGACGACCGGTACTTCAACCGTGAGCTGTCCTGGCAGGATTTCAACGCGCGTGTGCTCGCGCTGGCCGAGGACGAGTCGCAGCCGCTGCTCGAACGCGCCAAGTTCCTGGCGATCTTCGCGTCCAATTTGGACGAGTTCTACATGGTGCGGGTCGCCGGGCTGAAACGCCGCGACGAGACCGGGCTGCCGGTCCGCAGCGCGGACGGGCTCACCCCGCGCGAGCAGCTGGCGTACATCGCCAAACGCAACCAGGACCTGGTCGAGCGGCACACGAACGCCTTCGAACTGCACCTGCGGCCGCAGCTGGCGGAAGAGGACATCCTCATCGTCGGCTGGAACGACCTGGCCGGCGCCGACCAGCTCCGGCTGTCCAACTACTTCAGCGAGCAGATCTTCCCGGTGCTCACACCGCTGGCCGTGGATCCCGCGCACCCGTTCCCCTACATCTCCGGCCTTTCGCTCAACCTGGCCATCACCGTCCGGGACCCCGAAGCCGGCACGGAGCGGTTCGCCAGGGTCAAGGTGCCGAGCAACGTGCCGCGCCTGATGCGGATCGAGCAGCAGCCCAGGGAGAGCCACACCGCGACGTTCCTTCCGCTGGAGGAACTGATCGCCGCCCACCTCGGCGAGCTGTTCACCGGCATGGAGGTCACCGAGCACCACGCGTTCCGGGTCACCCGCAACGCGGACTTCGAGGTCGAAGAGGACCGGGACGAGGATCTTCTCCAGGCACTGGAACGCGAACTGGCCCAGCGCCGGTTCGGCCCGCCGGTGCGGCTCGAAGTGGCGCAGGACATGAGCGAGCACATGCTCGAACTGCTGCTGCGCGAACTGGAGGTCGACCCGCGCGACGTCGTCGAGGTCCCCGGTCTGCTGGATCTCACCTGTCTGCACCAGTTGTCCGGTGTCGACCGGAAGGAACTCAAGGACCGCCCTTTCGTTCCCGCCACGCATCCGGCGTTCGGTGAGCGCGAGACGCCGAAGTCGGTGTTCGCGACCCTGCGCGAGGGCGACGTCCTCGTGCACCACCCGTACGACTCGTTCTCCACCAGCGTCCAGCGGTTCATCGAACAGGCCGCCGCGGACGACAAGGTGCTGGCGATCAAGCAGACGCTGTACCGCACGTCCGGCGACTCCCCGATCGTCGACGCGCTGATCGACGCCGCCGAGGCCGGCAAGCAGGTCGTCGCGCTGGTCGAGATCAAGGCGCGGTTCGACGAACAGGCCAACATCACCTGGGCCCGCACCCTGGAACGCGCGGGTGTGCACGTGGTCTACGGGCTCGTCGGGCTGAAGACGCACTGCAAGGTGTCGATGGTGGTGCGCCAGGAGGGTTCGACCATCCGCCGCTACTGCCATATCGGCACCGGCAACTACAACCCGAAGACCGCGCGCCTGTACGAGGACCTCGGCATCCTGACCGCCGACCCCACGATCGGCGCGGATCTGACGGATCTGTTCAACGTGCTGACCGGTTACTCCCGCCAGGACACCTACCGCAACATCCTCACGTCGCCGCACGGGATCCGCCGCGGCATCGTGCGCGCGATCGGCGAGGAGATCGAACTCGCCCGCGCCGGCCAGACCGCCGGGATCCGGATCAAATGCAACTCGCTCGTCGACGAGCAGGTGATCGACGCGCTGTACCACGCCTCACAGGCGGGGGTGCCGGTCGACATCGTGGTGCGCGGGATCTGCTCGCTGAAGCCGGGTGTGGAGGGGCTGAGCGAGAACATCCACGTGCGGTCCATCCTCGGCCGGTTCCTGGAACACTCGCGCGTCTTCACCTTCCTCGCGGGCGGCACGCGGTGGATCGGCAGCGCGGACATGATGCACCGCAACCTCGACCGCCGGATCGAGGCGCTGGTGCGGGTCAAGGATCCGAAGCTGACGGCTCAACTGGACTACATCTTCGAATCCGCGTTGCACCCCTCGACCCGGTGCTGGGTGCTGAACTCGACGGGCGAGTGGACCCCGTTCCCCGCGTCGGGCGACGACGTCCGCGACCACCAGGTCGAGCTGGCGAAGCGGCACGGGGCGGCGGGATGAGCGGGGTCATCCGGGCGGCGGGAGCCGTTCTCTGGCGTCGTGACGGGGACCGGATCGAGGTCGCGCTGGTCCATCGGCCGCGCTACGACGATTGGTCGCTGCCGAAGGGAAAGCTGGATCCCGGCGAGACCATCGCGGGCGCGGCGGTCCGGGAGATCGAAGAGGAGACCGGATTCGAGGCGGTCCTCGGCCGCTATCTGGTCCGGACCGAATACACCGTGGCGGGAGTGCCGAAAACGGTCGACTACTTCTCCGCGCACGCCGTTTCCGGTGCGTTCGCTCCGAATGAGGAAGTCGACGAGTTGCGCTGGCTCGACGCGGAGGCGGCGGAGAAACTGCTGACGCGGCCCGAGGACGTCCGGGTGCTGCGCGAGTTCTCCGCGCTGCCGCCCGAACTCACCACGGTGATCCTGGTGCGGCACGCCAAAGCGGGTAAACGCGACGAGTGGAACGGCGACGACGACCTGCGGCCGCTGTCGGACGCGGGCCAGCGCCAGGCTGAGGCGCTTCGTGCGCTGCTGCGGCTCTACGCGCCCGGCAGGGTGCTCTCGGCGCCGCGGCTTCGCTGTGTCCAGACGGTGAACGGGCTCGCCGAAGACCTCGGGGTCGAGATCCGGCACGAGCCGCTGCTGTCGGAAGAGGGCTACTGGCCGGACCCGGTGCTCGGTGTCGCACGGCTGCTGGCCATCGCCGGTGACGGCGGGACGCCGGTGATCTCCAGCCAGGGCGGGGTGATCCCGGACGTCGTCAGCGCGCTGGCCGACCGCGACGGCGTCGACCTGACCGCCGCGCGCGGCGGTGTGGTGCCGTCGAAGAAAGGTTCGTTCTGGGTGCTGTCGTTCCGGGCGCCGACCGAACAGGACGGGCCGGTGCTGGTGGCGGCGGACTATTTCGCGACGCCTTTGCCCACGCCCGCTCCCGCCCACCCCTGACGCGGTCGCGGTCGCGGCGATGACGTTGCGAAAGCCACTTTCGCAACGTTGAAGGTTGCGAAAGTGGCTTTCGCAACCTCCGGCGAGCGAGGACCGGGCCTGCCCATCCCTGACGCTTCGCCTGCGCTTATCCCCGAACTCGCGTGTCTGGAGCCGTATCACGCGTGCTTGGAGCCGTAACTCACGAGTTCGTCTCCAATCACGCGAGTTACGGCTTCAATCACGCGAGTTACGTCTTTGATCACGTGAGTTCGGTGTCTGGACACGGGAAAGCCGTGCGGCTCCCCCACGTGGGTGACGTGCCTTACTCCGGCAGTGTTCCCGCCCGTCGCTCCACTGTGGAGGGCAGCGCCGGGAAATCTCGGCGATGCGTCCATCGGAGTGACCGGCCGAAGCGGATTCTTTTCCGCGCCTTCGCCCACCGGCACGAGAATCGCATCACATGCGCCGCTGAGCCACCGTGGATCCCTTCGGGGACATGATCCCCGGCCCGTCCCGCGCGAGCGCGTCGGGCGAAACCAGGCGGTCGCACGGTATACCGGCCGAAAAATGCGGCAGGGCCCCGCGCCG
>NZ_JBHVKW010000075.1:38842-43053 GCF_042797905.1 Amycolatopsis sp. NPDC057786 | reverse complement strand
CTTTCGCAACCTTCAACGTTGCGGAAGTGGCTTTCGCAACGCCTTTCCGGCGAGTCCCGAACAGACAGGAGTTTCATGCCCACCTCGTCCGAAGTCATCGAAACGATCACCGAACGAGCGAAAGAAGCAGGCGTCCGGGTCCGGTTGCACGCGGCCGAAATCGACGGCACGCGGCGGATCGGCGTCGACGAGCACACCCCGGTCGTCACGGCGTCGGTCTTCAAGGTCCCGATCGCGCTGGAACTGGCGAAGCAGGGCGCCGAGGGCGGCCTCGACCTCGGCGGGCGGATCACCGTCCCACCTGGACACCCCACGCCGAGCCCGTACGGCCTCGCCACTTTCCGGCACGAGGTCTCGATGTCCTGGTACGACCTCGCGATCCTGATGATCGGGATCAGCGACAACGTCGCCACCGACCTGATCCTCGACCGCGTCGGGAAGGAAGCGACGGAGAAAACGTTGCGCGGCCTCGGTTTCGAGCACACCACCGTGTCACAGGACTGCGGAGAGGTACTCCGCGGTATCGGCGAAGACCTCGGGATCTCCTACGAGGACGACGAAAGACTGCTGACCGAACTCCCGATGGAGCGGATCGCCTCGTTACGCGCGCTCCAGCCGGAGCACAGTTGTGCCACGACGGCCGAAGAGATCACCCGGCTGCTCGGGATGATCTGGCGTGACGAGGCGGCGTCGCCGACCGCGTGCGCGGACGTCCGGCGCTGGATGGAACTCCAGGTGTGGCCGCACCGGCTCCGGTCCGGCTTCCCGGACGACGGGATCCGCGTCAGTGGGAAGACCGGGACACTTCCGGCGGTGCGCAACGAGGTCGGCGTGGTCGAATATCCGGACGGCGGCCGTTACGCGGTGGGGGTTTTCACCGACGCCGTCGACGCGCGGTCACGGGTGCCGGAGCGGGACGCGTTCATCGGGTTCGCCGCGGCACAGGCCGTCGAATGGCTCAGGCTTTGCGCCGCGCGAGATGGCGCATGATCAGCAGCACGATGCACACGACCGCGACGGCGCCGGCGATCATGCGGAAGGTCCAGTCCAGCCCCGCGAACTGGCCGATCGCGTTGGTGGCCGCGCTGACGAGAAGGACGAGCCAGAGGGAAGCGGTGACCAGTGCGCCGCTGGACTTTTCGGTGTCGTTCATGAAGAAAACGCTAGAGTTCGGCAGGGCGGGCGACCAGGGGAGTGGCCCCCGTCGCGAGGTGGTGCTGGCGCTACCCCGCCGAACAAAGGAGTCTCAGCGTGGCGATCCAGCGGATGGACAACGTCCTCATCGTCGTCGAAGATCTCGACGCGGTCATCGCGTTCTTCGTCGAGCTCGGAATGGAACTGGAGGGCAGGGGGCCACTCGATTGGCCTGGGGCTGAACGGGTCGTCGGACTCGAAGACGTCAGCCAGGACGTCGCGATGCTGCGGGTCCCGGACGGTCCCGGCCGGATCGAGCTGGCGAAGTTCCATCGGCCGAAGGCCATCACGCCCGAACCGAAGGACGCTCCGGCGAACACGCTGGGGATCCGCCGTGTCATGTTCGCGGTGGACGACATCGAGGACGTCGTCGCCCGCCTGCGTGGCCATGGTGCGGAACTCGTGGGTGCGGTGGAACGGTACGAGGACATCTATCGGCTCTGCTACGTCCGGGGTCCCGAGGGCATCGTCGTCGGGCTGGCGGAAGAGCTCTGAGTGTCGAGCGGGACGCTTCCCGGCCACGGGCATATCGCGAAAGCCATTGAGGAGCACACGCCGGGGTGAAGGGAGCCTTCCCCGCATCGCATGAGAGGAAAGCTCCCTTCATCCCGCCAGAAAGCGACTCTCTTGGTTCTGGCCGTCCTCAGCCCTTCCCGCCCAGGTAGGCCAGCACCGCCAAGACCCGCCGGTGCCCGCTGTCCTCCGGCAACCCGAGTTTCGCGAAGATGTTCCGGATGTGCTTGTGCACCGCGCCGTCGCTCACCACGAGCAGTTCGGCGATGGTCGAGTTGTTGTAGCCCTCCGCCATCAGCCCGAGCACCTCGCGCTCCCGCGCGGTCAGCCCTTCGAGCGGATCGGTCGCCCGGCGGTGCGCCATCAGCTGGGTGATGACCTCGGGGTCCATGGCCGTCCCGCCCTTGACGACCCGGTCCAGCGCGTCGAGGAACTTCTCGACCTTCCCGACCCGCTCCTTGAGCAGATACCCGACGGCCCCCTTGCCGTCCGCCAGGAGTTCCGCCGCGTAGCCGGTTTCGACGTGCGCGGACAGTACGAGCACGGGCAGCCCGGGATACATCTTCCGCGCTTTGACGGCGGCGCGGAGACCTTCGTCGGTGTGGGTCGGCGGCAGCCGGACGTCGGTGATCACCGCGTCGGGCCGGTCCTTGGTGACCAGTTCGAGGAACTCGTCCACGTCGTCCACCGCGGCTGCGACGTCGATGCCCGAGGTGTTCAGCAGCATCACCAGGCCTTCGCGCAGCAGCGCGTCGTCCTCGACGATCACGACCCGCATGGCAACTCCACTTTCAGTACGGTCGGCCCACCGGCGGGGCTGGACAGTTTCAAGGTCCCGTCGAACGCCTCGGCCCGTTTGCGGATCCCGGACAGACCGCTGCCCGCGGCTTCGTCGGCGCCGCCGTGGCCGTCGTCGCGGATCTCGATGAGCAGGGTGTCGGCGGTACCGTCGAGGGTGATCCAGGCGTGTTCGGCACCGGAATGTTTGGTGATGTTGGCCAGCATCTCGGCGACCACGAAGTAGGCGGCGGCCTCGACGGCGGCGGGACGGCGGCTGCGGCTGCGCACGTCCACTGTGCACGGAACCGGGCAGCGATCGGCCAGCGCGGTGACGGCACCGTCGAGACCGCGGTCGGTCAGCAGAGGCGGATGGATGCTGCGCACGACGGTCCGGAGCTCGGCGAGCGCGCCGGTCGCGGTGTCCTGCGCCTTGCCGAGCAACTCCCGGGCCCGCTGCGGATCTTTGTCGAACAGCGAATCGGCGATCCCCAGTTGCAGGACCACCGCGGCGATCCTCGCCTGCGTCCCGTCGTGCAGGTCCCGTTCGAGGCGACGGAGTTCGGCGCCGTGCGCCTCCAGCGCGGCGGCACGCGACGCGGCCAGTTCGACGACGCGGTCCGTGAGCACGACACCTGGGGCGGGCGCGAGCAGTTTGCGCGCGATGGACGCCTGCCACCGGGCCAACCGGGGGTAGAGAAGGATCAGCGCGATCATGCCGACACCGGTGACCAGGCTGAGGGCGGCCATCGGCCACGACGTCACCATGAAGCCGAGCGAGCTTTCCACCCCGCCGGGCACCAGCGGCCAGCTGAACGCCGTGACGATCTGACGGAGCCCGCCGAGCGGAAAGGCGATGGCGAAGATGCCGATGACGAAACCGGTGGCGCCGTGGAAGACGAGCCAGGCGAGGTCCCGTCGCGACGCCGGGTCGGTCACCGGGTTCCCGGACCGGTACGGCTCGGGGATCGGCTCACCCAGCAGGCGCGCCGCCCGCCGTCGTTCGAAGCCGACCGGACGGCGGATCAGCTGGAGCGCGACGGGCAACGCCGGGATCCCGACGCCGAATGGGCACATCATCAGCACGAACAGCATGCCGACGAGGACGAACCAGGCGACCATCGAGGAGGCCGCGCCGACCGCCAGGTACCGGATCGCGGACCAACAGGACCGGAGCCGGGTGATCACCCCGACAGTCTCCCATCCCGCCGCTCACGGCTCTCAGCCCGTGGCGCGTGAAATCCTTTGCGATACTCGGGGCATGATCTTGATCGTCCTCAAAGCACGGATCCGTCCCGAGAAGCGAAGCGAGTGGCTGGCCGGTATCGAGCGGTACACCCGGCAGGTGCGCGACGAACCCGGCAACATCTCGTTCGACTACTACCAGAACGCCGGTGACGAGAACGAATTCGTCCTCGTCGAGGTGTTCGCCGACAGCGCCGCAGGTGACGCGCACGTCGCGACCCGGCACGCACAGGACTTCTTCCCGTTCATGTCGACCGTCGTCGCGGAGAAGCCCCGGATCAACTACCAGAACCTCGACGGCGACGCCTGGTCGGAGATGGCCGAGGTCACCCCGGTCGACTAGGGCGTGTCCTGTCGGCGGTCTCCGTGCCCGTGTCGCGAAAGCCCCCGTGGCGGGGGGTGTTTTGCCCCACCGGGGGTTGGGGCCACCAGGGTGGCGGGCCCGCCGCCACCCCATGGGGGGGCGCCCCCAGGCCGCCGGC
>NZ_JBHVKW010000075.1:0-38832 GCF_042797905.1 Amycolatopsis sp. NPDC057786 | reverse complement strand
AGCCACGTTCGCGGCGTCTGATGTCCCGAACGTGGCTTTCGCGACACCTGGGTGCCGAGACCGCCGACACGACTTGCGGGGCAGCACCTAGGCCGCGTCCGTGGCGGTGCGGTCGATGATGTCGGCCAGCGTCGTCGCGGCTTCTTCGGGGACCCAGTGGCTGACGCCGGTCAGGATTTCGAGCCGGTAGGCGGCGTCGACGTACTGGCCGGCGAGTTCCGCACTGCGCCGGGACAGGGCCGTGTCGCCATCGCTCCATACGTGGGTGGTCGGCACGGTGACCCGGGCACGCAGGGCCGCCGGATGGTGCAGCGGCATCGCGCGGTACCAGTTCAGTCCGCCCGTGAGCGCTCCGCCGAGCACGATGTCCCGGCGGACCTGGTCGATCTGCGCCGGTGTCATCCCGGTGCCCGCCAGCGTGCGCTCCAGTACGCGTGGCCGTCGCCGGATGGCGAATTCGGGCAGCCAGGGGAGCTGGAACAGGAACATGTAGTACGACCGGATGAGCTGGTCGCTGGTGAGCATCGCGCGAAGGAACGCTCCGGCGTGGGGGACCGACACGGTGGTCAGCGAACTGATCAGATCCGGTCGCCGGGCGGCGGTCGACCAGGCGGCGTTGGCGCCCCAGTCGTGTCCGGCCAGGTGCACCGGCCCGGCTCCGACGGCGTCGATGAGCGCGACCGTGTCGGCCACAAGACGGCTCGACCGGTAGGCGAAGCGGCCTCGTGGGCGCGCGCGAGGTGAGTAGCCGCGCTGGTCGGGCACGATCGTGCGGTATCCCCGCCGGTGGAGCTGGGCGGCGGTCTCCGTCCAAGAGGCTCCGGTCTGCGGGAAGCCGTGCAGCAGGACGACGATCGCACCGTCGAGCGGTCCGGAGTCGCGTACGTCGAAGGTGAGTCCGTCGTGGTCGAAGGAGTCGATACGGCGGGGCGCGGTCATGGGCGGATCTCCCGTTCCTCGGCGATCTGGCGGGGCCACTCGACTATATGTTACCTTGGGTAACAGTGAATCGCGGTAACAGGTAGCCGCGCACTCTGTCGACGTCGTCAGGGAGGTCCGTATGACCAGCACCGATGTGCCGAGCACCGCGGCAACGGCCGGGGCAGGCCGCCACGAGACCGCGCAGCGGCTTCTCGATTCGTCCGCGATGCTGTCCTACGACCCGGCCACCGAGGTGGACTGGGAGACGCCGCTGGACAAGGACTTCCACGGCGCCAGCCCGGAGTGGAGCACGCTCTACGGGACGAGCTACTGGGCCGAGATGAGCACGGAGCAGCAGAAGGAGCTCACGCGCCAGGAAGCGGCTTCGGTCGCGAGCACCGGCATCTGGTTCGAGATGATCCTGCAGCAGATGGTGCTCCGCGATTTCTACGCCAAGGACCCGACCGACCCGGCGTTCCAGTGGGCGCTCACCGAGATCGCCGACGAATGCCGCCACTCGATCATGTTCGCCCGCGGCGCGGAGAAGCTCGGCGCGCCGCCGTACCGCCCGCGCAAGCTCGCCGTCGAACTCGGCCGGATCTTCAAGGCGACGGCCACCGGCGAAGCGGCGTACGCGGCCATTCTCGTCGCCGAAGAGGTCCTCGACGTGATGCAGCGCGACTGGATGCGTGACGAGCGCGTGGTCCCGTTCGTGCGCACCATCAACAACATCCACGTGGTCGAAGAGTCCCGGCACATGAAGTTCGCCCGTGAGGAGACGCGGGAGCAGCTGGAGGGCGCGGGTTTCGTGCGCCGCCGGATCAACGCGCTGGTCATCGCCATCGCGTCGTACTTCATCGTCAGCAGCATGATCAACCGCGACGTCTACAAGAACGCGGGGCTCGACACCGAGCGCGCCTTGCGCGAGGCGAAGGCCAACGAGCACCACAAGGCGATGATGCGGTCGAGCTGTGCGGGCCTGATGGAGTTCCTCGGCTCCTGCGGTCTGCTCACCCGCCCCGCGCTGGTGTTCTACAAGCGGGCGAACCTGATCTGACATGGCCTTCGCGATCACCCAGACCTGCTGCAACGACGCCACCTGCGTGTCGGTCTGCCCGGTCAACTGCATCCACCCGACGCCGGACGAGCCCGATTTCGGCACCACCGAGATGCTCTACGTCGATCCTGCCTCGTGCATCGACTGCGGGGCCTGCGCGGACGCCTGCCCGGTGGACGCGATCTTCCCGGTGGATCTGCTGACCGGATCGCTGAAGGTCTACGCGGGTATCAACGAGGCCTTCTACGCCGACCGCGAGACCGTCCCTTCGCCGGATCCGGCGCCGAACTTCCACCGGTGGGCCCCGCCGACGTTCGACCGGGCCATCCCGAGCGATTTCGCGCCGCCCGACATCGCCGTCGTCGGCACCGGACCGGCCGGTATGTACGCCGTCGAGGATCTGCTTCTCCACACGAACGCGCGGGTCACCCTGATCGACCGGCTGCCGGTCGCGGGTGGGCTCGTCCGCTACGGCGTCGCACCGGACCATCCCGCCACGAAGCGGATCGGCGAGACGTTCTCGCGCCTTCACGAGCATCCGCGGCTGCGGATGCGCCTGGGCACCGAGGTCGGCCGCGACGTGTCCGTGGACGAGCTGGCCGAGCGCCACGACGCGGTCGTCTACGCGGTCGGTGCCTCTTCCGCGCGCGGTCTCGGTCTTGAGGGCGAGGACCTGCCCGGCGGCATCGCCGCGACCACCGTCGTCGCCTGGTACAACGGTCATCCGGACGTGCCCGCGAACGCGGTGGACCTGTCCGCGGAACGGGTCGTGCTGGTCGGCACCGGCAACGTCGCGCTCGACGTCGCCCGGATCCTCACCGCCGACCCCGACGACCTCGCCGGGACCACGATCGCCCCGCACGCGCTGGAACGCCTGCGCAGCAGCAAGGTCCGGGAGGTCGTGCTGCTCGCCCGGCGCGGGCCGGAGGACGCCGCTTACACCTCGCCGGAGCTGATCGCGCTGACAGGACGCGCCGGTGTGCCGCTCGTCGTCGACGACGCGGACCCGCGCACCACGGCCGCGATCGACGCCGGCACCGGCAAGGCGGCGCTGCTGCGCGAACTCGGCCGCGAGACCGTCGACTGGACGGCGCCGCCGGCCTCGGACGGACGCCGGATCGTCCTGCGCTTCCACTCCGCGCCCACCGGGATCGTCGGCGACACCCAGGTGCGGGGGCTTCGCGTCACGGGCCCGGAAGAGCCGGTCGAAATCGCGGCGGGGCAGGTCGTCCGCGCTGTCGGCTATCGAGGTGTGCCGGTGCCGGGTCTTCCGTTCGACGACACTCGCGGCACGATCCCGAACACCGCCGGCCGCGTCGACGGACGCGGCGGCGCCTACGTGGTCGGGTGGATCAAACGCGGTCCCTCGGGCGGTATCGGCGCGAACCGGACTTGCGCGCGGGAGACCGTGGCGACGCTGCTGGAGGACATCACGTCCGGCAGGCTGCCGGTGCGGGAGCGGCGGTCGCCGGTGGCCGCGCTGGCCGCACGGTTCCGGCGGCGCTGACCCCGGGGCGGCGCCGGCGGTGTGCTGCGAAAGCCACTTTCCCAACCTTCAAGGTCGCGAAAGTGGCTTTCGCAACGTCGCAGGGGCGGCTCAGTACAGCTCGATGACGAGTCTGTCGGTGAGCGCGCGCGAGACGCAGAGCGCCATCTGGCTTTCGCGATCGGCGGCGGTCAGGCAGTTGTCCCGATGGTCCGGGGTGCCCTCCAGTACCCCGGACACGCACGAGCCGCAAATGCCTTCCTCGCAGGACTTGAACACTTCGATGCCGTTGTCCTCGAGGACCGCCAGGATCGATCTCCCCGCCGGTACCTCGAACTCCTCACCGGTGTCGAGTTCGACGGTGAACGGGCGGTCGGCCGACGTGTCCACCTCGGCCGCTTCGAAATGCTCGACGTGCACGTGGTCCGCGCCGACGACCGGGCCGAGCACGTCGCCGACCTGCCGCATGAAGCCGTCCGGACCACAGGTGTAGACGTGGGCCGACGGCGTCAGGTCCGCGGCGATCGTCCGCAGGACGGCGGGCTGTTCGGCACGGGGCACGCCGAAATGCGGCCGCACCCGGTCGGCGAACTCCACCCGTTCTTCCAGCAACCGCACGAAGGCCGCGGTTTCGCGGGAGCGGGCGAAATAGTGGAGCTCGAATTCGCTGCCCCAGGTGTAGAGCTCGTAGGCCATCGACAGCAGCGGAGTGATGCCGATGCCGCCGGCGACGAGGACGTGGCGGTCCGCGTCTTCGGCTACCTTCAGCAGATTGCGTGGTTCGCTGAGCTTGAGGTGATCGCCGACCGAGACCTGATGCATGGCCGCGGATCCACCGCGCGAGTCCGGCTCCCGTTTGACGGCGATCAGGATCGAACGCGGATCGTCGGGGGCGCCGCACAGCGAATACTGCCGCAGCACCCCCGTCGGGCCGACCACGTCGACGTGCGCCCCCGCCCGGTACCGGACGCGCAGCGGCTCGTCGTCCTGCCGGACCAGCCGCAGGGTACGGATTTCCGGCGTCTCTTCGGTGATTTCGACGACGCGGAAGAGGACGTTCGTCATCTGGGTGCCTCCTGGTCAGCGCATGAACAGGCCGCCGTTGGCGTCCCAGCAGGCGCCGGTGACGGAGGCGGCTTCGGGGGAGGCGAGCAACGCCACCATCTCGGCGATGAACGTCATGCTTCCCAGCCGTCCCACCGGGATCCCGGCCTTCAGCCGGTCGAGGCCCTCCTCGCCGACGATCCGGTGGACCATGGGACTGTCCTGCGGGCCGGGAGAGACCGCGTTCACCGTGACGCCCTTGGCGGCGAGCTCGCGGGCGAACACCTTGGTCGCCGACAGGATCGCGCCCTTGGAGGACGCGTAGTGCCCGCCGGTCGCGGTGCCGCCGTTCTGCCCGGCCAGTGAGGCCATGTTGACGATCCGGCCGTACCCGGCTTCGGCCATGTGCGCGCCGAACAGCTGGCAGGCGTGGAAGGTGCCGTTGAAGTTCACCGCCATCACCTCGTCGAGCTCCTGCGGCGTGATCTCCAGCAAGGGCCGGGCCTGCGTGCGGGCGGCGTTGTTCACCAAGACCTGGACCCCGCCGAAGTCACCGAGCACCGACGCGAGCAGCTGGTCGATGTCGGGACGGCTGGCGACGTCGACGCGATAGCTCTGGGCGTGCGCCCCGCTCCGGTCCAGTTCGGTGGCGAGGCGTTTCGAGGCCGCTTCGTCGAGGTCGGCGATCGCCACCCGATGGCCACCGCTGTGCAGGCGCCGGACGATATGCTCGCCGAGCCCGGTCGCCCCACCGGTGACGACGGCGACCGGCGCGGTGCCGCTCACAGCAGGAATCCCGCGGCGGGAACGGCTTCGTCGGCGTTGACCAGCCGGACGACCTTGCGGGCGAAGCGGTCTTCGTCGCCATCGGCACCGAGGCGGACGACGTAATCGACGTCAGCGGCCCAGAGATCGTGGCGGCCGCGTTTGTACGCCACGATGATCTGGGCGGCCTTGAGCGTGACCGACCGGTCGTCGACGCCGGTGGGGATGAAACGCGAGACTGTCCGCACGGTGATCGCCGAGTCCACTGCGGCGAGCGCGTAGCCCTCGGTCATCCGCCGCACGCGCAGCCCGCGCATCCGGGCGTCGTCGTGGACCATGTTCAGGACGTCGTCGAAGTCCTCGGCGTCGCGTTCGATCGGGATGATGTACATCGCGTCGTCGGCGTAAAGCCGTTGCCAGGCTTCGTAATCCTTGGCGTCCAGCAGCGCGGCCTCGCGCCAGGCCAGCTCGATCGCGCGGACCACCCGCGGATCGGTGAGAGTCTCAGTCATCGCTCATCATCCGCTTCCATTGGGCGTACGCCGCCCGCATCCCGGTCTCGTCGGTGACGTGGCTGGTCGGCCAGCCCTCGGCGGAGGGTTTCTCGCGGCCGAGACCGCGGTTGACCATGATCGGCATCTCGGGCGCGCCCTGGGCGCCGCGCTGGACCCGGTCCCAGCCTTCGGAGTCGTCCGGTGTGCCGAAACCGAACGGGCCCTGGAAATGCTCGTGGGCACGCAACCGCTCCCGGTTGACCGGCCCGACGATCTCGGGCGGGCCGTCGCTGCCGAGCGCGACGTGCTCGATGACGGTCTCGTCGACGCTGATCGGCCGCAGAACCCGGAAGAACGAGATCGACATCGACACGTTCGGGAACAGGTTGAGGTTGAACCCGGTGCCGTGCACGGCACGGACGAGCCTGCGGATCTCGGCTTCGTCCGCCCCCGCGGCTTCGAGCTGGGCGACCAGGCCGTCGAACCGAGGCTGGAGCGGCTCGCTGCCGTCGTCCGCGTCCAGATCGGAGTGCTCGGGGACCATCTGCATCACCGAGTGGCCGTTGCCGAGGTCGTGGGTGAGCGCCGTCGGGTCGGTCATGAACGACATCATCTCGGCGGTTTCGGCGTCGACCGAGGCCATCCAGGAGCGGTGCACGATGGGGAAGTGGTACCCGTCGGTGGTGTTCTCCAGCTGGATCTTCCAGTTGCCGCGGTAGGTGAACCGGTGGGTGCCGAGCACCTTCACCGGGTAGCCGCCACCCTGTGCCATGAAGCGGTCGATCCACAGCTTGACGTCGCCGAGGAAGTCGGCCAGCGGTTCGGCGTCGGCGTTCAGGGTCGCGAAGATCATCCCGCCGTACGACTCGGTGCGCAGGGTCTTCAGCCCGAGATCGGCCTTGTCCATGACACCCTCGTACCCGTCGGGGTACGGGATGCCGCGCAGTTTGCCGTCCAGGCCGTAGGACCAGGCGTGGTACGGACAGGTGAACCCGTTGGCGTGCCCGATTTTCTTCTCGCAGAGTGACGCGCCCCGGTGGCGGCAGCGGTTCACGAGCGTGCGTATCTCGCCCTTGCGATCCTTGGTCACGATGACCGGATGCCGTCCGACGTGGGTCGATTTGAAGCTGCCGGGCTTGGGCAGTTCCGATTCGTGCGCGACCCAGATCCAGGCCCGCTCGAAGATCTTCGTCATCTCCTGGTCGAAGATCGCCGGGTCGGTGTACATCCGGCCGGCGACCCGGTCGCCGAGGACGAGGTCGGCGGGCGGCAGGTCGTACACGGTCGCTGCGGTGAATTCTGTAGTCATCGCGATCAACCCCGGTATTCGCGCGGAGTGAGCGCGCGGCCGATACGCGCTTCGATCTTGGCGTACTTCCACAGCTTCCACGGGCTGTCGCCGACCGGCGTGCTGCGCAGGAAGTCGCACGCCTGCCTGACGGTTTCCTGGGAATCGACATCGCAGAGCAGGTAACACGTCCACGGCCAGCCGTCGGACGGGCCGACCATATGCGAGTCGTCGTCGATGTCGCCGATGAAGTCCACGCAGGGAAGGCCCTTGATGCCGTCCATCAGCGCGACGAAGGCGGTCCAGACGTCGCCCGCGGCGACGCCGCCTTCGGGAAGGTCGAAGAAGTTCTGGTTGATACCGATGCAGAACAGCACGCGCAGCGGGGTATCGCTCATGGTGGTGGTCCAACTCCTCGTCAGCGGTCGGTGGTGGTCACTGGAAGCCGGGAACGGTGGGCGGATGCCCCATCAGCACGGCACCCGCGGCGTCGTACATGGCCGGGCCCAGGAAGGCGTGCTGCTGGGGGACCAGGGCGTCGCCGAGCAGCCATTGCAGCGGGTGGCCGGTGCCGATGGCGCCGGTCCCGGACAGGGTGATGACCCGGTTGACGGTCTCCGCGGCGGTCTTCGCGAGGTGGGTCGAGGCGAGGCGGAGATGCGCGTTCTGCTCCGGCGTCACGGGGTCGCCGTCCAGCACGGTCTGCCACGCTTCGTCGGTGACCTCGTAGAAGTACGCCCGCGCCGAACGCATCGTCGCCTCGGCTTCGGCCAAGCCCGTCCGGTAGTAGGCGCGGTCGGCGAGTTTCGGCGCGCCCGTGACCCCCGAACGGCCGCTCCCGACCTCGGTCGCGAAGTCGAGCGCGGCGCGGGCGACACCCGCGCCGACGACCGCCAGGACCTGCGAGGCGTAGGCGAGGGTGGGGTAGCGGTACAGCGGCTCGTCGATGGTCGGTTCGCCGCCACGGATGAACGTCCATTCGCGCGGGACCTCGACCTTGTCGACGACCAGGTCGAAGGAACCGGTGCCCTTCATCCCGACGACGTCCCACTCCCGGACGATCTCGACCTGCTCCGGCCGCAGCAGCGCGGTACGCGGCTTTCCGGCGGTCGTGTCGTCTCCGGGGATCCCCACGCCCAGGACGTCCGCGCCCATGCAGCCGCTCGCGAACTTCCAGCGGCCGTCGACCAGGAAGCCGATGGCGGTTGGTTCCGCCCGCTGCACGGGGAAGAGACCGCCGGCGAAGCACACGTCCGGACCGTCGGCGTACAGCTCGGCCTGCGTCTCGACGGGCAATGCCGCGAGATAGACCAGCGCGGAGCCGAAACTGGCCACCCAGCCGGTGGAGCCGTCGACGACGGAAATCCGCTCCACGATCCGGAGGAAGTCGGCAGGCGGCAGGGGCTCACCACCGAACCGTTCGGGGGTCGCGGAACGGTAGACGCCCGCTTCCTTGAGCCGGGTGACGAAGTCGCGGGGCACGTACCGCTGGTCGCGGAATTCCTGACGGCGCTCGAGAAGTTCGGCCAGGACATCCTCGAGCGTCGTGGCCGGGCTCTCCCGGGTCTGGGCCATCTGGCGCTCCTCGCGTCGTAGGGAAGATGTCTCCGACGCTAGGGATCACCGGCGTGTGTGGCCATTGGTCATTGCCTGCCCGCGGCGGGGGATTCCCACGCAGGCCGGTAGGGGAAATCCTTACCGGGCCGTCCGGCGGCGAACTCCTATGCTGAGGCCGTGGACGTCGATCCGATCGCGCCCGAGCTGGCCACCGGCGACTTCGTGGCGATGATGAACGCTTCGAAGGTGTGCGTGCTCGTCCACGACGCGGCGACCAAGAACATCCTGTGGGCCAATCCCGCCGCGTGCGAGATGCTCGAATTCAGCCTTTCGGAGCTGCGCCCGCTCAAGGCCAACCACATGAGCAGCTCCGCCCAGCAGTACGACCGGGTCATCGGGCGAGCGTGGCTCCAGGCCGCGGTGGACCACGGTTCGAGCCGCATCGTGTGGCACTACCGGAGCAAATCCGGCCGCGTCATCCCCACCGACGCGGTGGCGATCCGGGTCGAGCTGGAACGGGGACCGGCCGTGATGGTCCAGTTCCGCGACATCCAGCGCGCGGAGGAGGTCGAACGGGAGCTGAAGCTGACGACGTCGTACGTCGACGCGCTGGCGCGGCACACCTCGACCGTGGCGTTCATGCTCGACGCCGCCGGAGCCGTGCGGTTCGCCACGGACAGCGCGCTGACCTTCCTCGGCCTGACCGGCGACGACGATCGGCTGGCCGGGGAGCCGCTGACCGCGTACGCGCGGCTGCATCTGGGAGGCAGGCCGGTGCGCTGGACCGAGGTGGTGGCCGGCGCGGATCCGGTCGGGCCGGTGCAGCTGGAGTTGCCGGGGGAGAACGCGACCTGGCTGGAAGGGAGCCTGGAGCGGCTGTCGGAGTCCGAGGTCGACGCGTACCTCATGATCCTGCACGACGTCTCCGAGCGGGTGCGCGGCGAAGCGCGGCGAGAGCTGGAATTGCGGCACGAGAACTATCTGGCCCGCTACAACGCCATGGGGGACATGGCGATGGCGATCGCGCACGAACTCGGCCAGCCGCTGGCCGCCGCCGCGAACTTCATCGCGGGCATCCGCGCGCGTGCCGCCACGATGGCGGACTTCGGTGACGTCCGTGAGCAGATGGGCTACGGCCTGGACAGCGTCGCCCGCCAGATCGACCGGGCGAAGGACATCGTCGGTTCACTGCGGTCGTTCGTCGGGCATCTGGAACAGGTCGAGCAGATGGTGGACCTGAACGAGATCGTCCGCGAATGCCTGTATTTCATCGAACTGAGCGCCGCGCCGCACGCCGTGGAAGTCCGCGTCCGGCTCGATCCGGCGCCGGTGCCGGTGCGGTGCGAACGCGTCCTCACCGGTCAGGTGGTGATGAACCTGTGCCTCAACGCGATCGACGAGACCGCGGAATGCGAACCCGTGCGACGGCGGATCACGGTGGGCACCCGTGCCAAGGAGGGCGTAGGAGTCCTCACCGTCGACGATCACGGCCGCGGCGTCGCCAGGGATCCCTTCGCTGAGTCGTTCACCAGCAAACCCGGCGGCAGCGGTATCGGGCTGGCGCTGAGCCACCGCATCATCACCCGGCAGCACGGAAGCATCTGGGCCGAGCGGCTCGACGACGGTGGCTCCCGGTTCGGGTTCGCGCTTCCGCTGGCCACGTAAGGGAAATCCTCAGGCGGCGCGGTGGAACTCGGGATATCGCGGGTTTCGGCTCCGGCTCTAGCGTCGAGGTATGCCCGATGAGCTGACCACCACCCAGCGACGGTTTCGCGCGGCGATGGCGAACCTTTCGACGGCTGTCAACATCGTCACCACCGACGGCGTCAGCGGCCGCGCCGGCATCACGGTGAGCGCGGTCTGCTCGGTCACCGACACACCGCCGACCCTGCTGGTCTGCGTCAACCAGTCGAGCTACACGCACGACATCTTCCGGACGAACGGGCGGATGGCCATCAACGTCCTGGCACCCCAGCACAAGGACCTCGCCCTGCAATTCGCCGGTGCGACCGACGTACCGATGCTCGACCGGTTCCGGTTCGAGGTCTGGGATCACGACCGGTTCCGCATCCCCGTCGTCCGCGATGCCGCCGCCGTCCTCATCGGAGGGGTCGGCGCCGAGTTCACCCAGGGCACGCACACCGTGCTCTTCGTCGAGGTCGAGGACGTCTTCGTCGACGAGGACGCCGGGGGCCTCGCCTACTTCCGGCGCGAATTCCACCGGATCGCGCCATGACCGAGCGCACCACGTTGATGTGTTACAACGACACGCACGGATACGGCTGGCGCCATGTGGACCTGTTCGTGCACGACGCCGAAGGCCGTGAGCTGGACTGGGTCCACTGGCAGGCCCCTGCCGACGGTCCCGACGCCGCCGACGAGGTGACCGCGCGGGTCGAGCCCCTCCTGAGGCGTACCTCGGAATGGCGACACGGGGTGAGCGCCGGGGGTGTGGACTACTGGGAAGCGGATGCCGCATGGGAGGAACAGTGAGGCTCGCGCGCCCGTGGCCGCTGCGGGAACTCGTCCGGGATCTGCGGCAGGGGCGGACCACCCCCGACGAGGCGTCGAAGCGGGCGCTGGCCCGGATCGCCGAGACGGAAGCGGAGCTGCACGCCTGGGTCGAACGGACGGCCTTCCTGCCGGGCGTGGGCGGGCCGCTCGGCGGCGTGCCACTCGGGGTCAAGGACATCATCGATCTGGCGGGCGTGCCCACTCGCTGCGGTTCCGCGCTGCGCGCGGAGGCCGCTCCGGCGACCTCGGATGCGGCGATCGTGGCCGCGTGGCGCGCGGCAGGCGCCGTGCCGCTCGGGAAAACGGTCACGACCGAGTTCGCGTTCTTCGCCCCCGGCCCGACCCGCAATCCCGTGGCTCCCGGGCATACCCCGGGCGGCTCGTCGAGCGGCTCGGCCGCCGCCGTCGCGTCCGGGCAGGTTCCGCTGGCGCTGGGCTCGCAGACGGCCGGATCGGTCACCCGACCGGCGTCGTACTGCGGGGTGGCGTCGCTGGTCATGAGCCATGGCCGGTATCCGGCCTCCGGGGTGACGGGGCTGAGTCCCAGCCTGGACAGCCACGGCGTCTTCGCGGCCACGGTCGCCGACCTCGCGCTCGCGTGGTCGGCGCTGACCGGCGATCCCGCTCCCGTTCGGCCGCCGCGGATCCTCGTGTGGTCCGCCGACGCACTCGATGTCGTTGAAGCGCCGATGCGGAACGCCGTGACGGAAGCGTCGAAGCGCCTGCGGGAAGCAGGGGCGACCGTCTCGGCTTTCCTCGACGAACGGCTGATGGCCGGCCTCACCCATGCGCATCCGGTGGTGATGGCCTACGAGGCGGCCCGGGAAAGAGCCGCCGAGCTGGCCGTGGCCGAGAGGTTGAGCGCTCCGTTGGCGCAGCTGCTGCGGACCGGCGCCGCGATCTCGTCCGACGAGTACGAAAGCGCCAGGGCCACCATCGCCGACGGCGCTGTCCGGCTCGCCGAGGTGTTCGACTCCTACGACGTCGTGCTCGGCCCGGCCGCGCCCGGCGCGGCGCCGCGCGGACTGGAGGCGACGGGGAATCCCGTGCTGAGCCGAGGCTGGCAGGCGCTCGGTCTGCCCGTGGTCGCGCTGCCCGGGTTCACCGACACGGCGGGCCTGCCGCTCGGACTCCAACTTGCCGGGCGCCACGGCGGGGATGCCGAACTGCTCGGACACGCCTGCTGGGTGGAACGGACGCTCGCCGGGCCGTCATCTGGGGAGTGAGGGTGTCGTTGGAGTGCCGGCGGGGTGTTGCGAAAGTGGCTTTCGCGTCATGGACTCCCGACCGTGCGCGAGCGGCTCGTCCGCCCCTTGGCTTACCCTTCGACCAGAAGGAGCTCCGCATGATCAGCACCGAATCCGCGGCCGGCGGCGAGACGTCGCCGGTGGTCTACATCGTCGACGACGACGAGGCCATCCGCCAATCCCTGGTGTTCCTGCTGGAAAGCGTCGGCATCCAGGCGCTCGTCTACCCGGACGGGCCGACGTTCCTGGAGGAGTTCGACCCCGACGAGCCGAGCGTGCTGATCATCGACGTCCGAATGCCGGGGCTCAGCGGGCTGCAACTGCAGGAGAAGCTCGTCGCGCGCGAATTCCCGGCCCCGGTGATCTTCTGCTCCGCGCATGGCGACATCCCGATGTCCGTGCGGGCACTGCGGCTGGGCGCCGTCGACTTCCTCGAGAAACCATACGAGCCGCAGCGGATGCTGGAGGTCGTCCAGGCCCAGTTGGTGGTGGCGTCGGAACGGTTCTCGGCGGCCGCCTGCCGCAAGGCCGTCGGCGAGCGGATCGCGACACTGACCCCGCGCGAGCGGGAGGTGCTCAGGCTGGTGATCGACGGCCTGCCCAGCCAGCTGATCGCGCGCCGGCTGGGCACCAGCGTGAAGACCGTCGATGTGCACCGGGCCCGCATCAAGGCCAAGACCGAGTCGGACAGCCTCGGCACCTTGGTGCGGGACGTCCTGCAACACCAGGTCCCGGTGTAGGTACATGAAGGCCCCCTTCCTTGCGCCTAGGTACAGGAAGGGGGCCTTCATGTACTGGGAAGGAGGCCTTCACGCGCAACTCTTGTGACTGCTGGTGCAGGTGGGGCGCGTGGTGATCACCGAAGTCCGTAAAGGCCCCCTTCAGCACCGGCGATGTCGCGTGATTGAAGGCGTAACTCGGAGATGCGCCTCCAATCACGCGAGTTACGCCTCTGATCACGCGAGTTACGCCCAACTCACGAGCCCCCGCCTGGCGCCATCAGCACCGACGCCGCCGGGAAGTCCGACGCGAAACCGCCGGGCAGCGGGGCGATGAAGACGTTCTCGGTCCGCGTGCGGGTGATGAGCCAGCGGCCGTCTTGGCGCCGGAACGCGTTGTTGAGCCTGCTGGAGCGCAGGAGTCCGGTGCCGTCGGCGTACAGCCACGGCTGGACGTGGATCCATTGCCCCTCGGCCCGGTCGCCGTCGACGTGGATCTGCTCCGACGTCAGGTAGTGGGCGTTGAGGACCAGCGCCGGATCCCGCTTCTCGCCCCAGAACCGTTCGAAATGCGCCCGGATTCCGTCCTTGCCCACCGCGCGGCCGAACTGCCCGTCGTAGTACTCGCCGACGCCCTCCCAGACGGCGTCTTCGGCGTACAGCTCCAGGATCAGCTCGATGCGGTGGTCGTCGCCGGTGACGCCCCACTCCGGGCAGGGGGTGTCGCAGAGGAACATGTACCGGGCCTGGATCCGGCGGATCTCGGCCTCGGCCTCCAGTACCTCGACGCGGTGACGCAGTTCGGCGATTTCGTCCTTCATCGGTGGGTCCTCACGGGCGCGGTTTCGGGAAGGGCGAGCAGGCAGACGACGGTCAGTGCCATGCCGCCCGCGAGGTAGTAGCCGACCGACGCCGAGGTGCCGGTCCATTCGATGAGCCGGTTCGCCATCGACGGGGCGAGACCACCGCCGAGCACCGCGCCGAGCTGGTAGGCCAGCCCGGCGCCGGACTGCCGTTGTTCGGGGGTGAACAGTTCGGTCAGGTAGGTGATCAGCGGGCCGAACAGGAATCCGGTGAGCGCGAAACCGATGGCGATGGCGAGCGTCCAGGCGGTCAACGTGCCGATCCGGGCGATCGGGAACAGCAGGAACATGTAGGCCAGTACCGCGACGGCCGACGCGAGCATCACCGGTTTGCGGCCCAGCTCGTCGGACAGCCGTGCGCCGATCACGACCGTGACCGCGTGGAGCGCGAGGCCGGGCAACGTGCACCACAGCACGTCCTGGATGTCCAGGCCGAGTCCCTTCGGCGCCGGACCGGCCGCGTAGGAGAGCATGAATCCGGCCAGGACGAACATGACGCCGTTGAGCCCGGTGTTCGCGCCCGCCGCGAGCAGCAGTTTGCCCCAGTTGTCCCGGATGACGTTCCAGATCGGCAGTTTGACGATCTTCTTGTCCAATTTGCTCGCCGCGAGCTCGTGGAACACGGGCGATTCCTCGAGTGCACGCCGCGCCCAGACACCGATCGCCAGTACGACCGCGCCCGCGATGAACGGGATACGCCAGCCCCAGCTGGTGATGACGCCCTGCGGCAAGTAGAAGATCAGCACGAACGCGAGGTTCGCCAGCAGCGCGCCCAGCGGCGACCCGAGCGCGACGAACGCGCCGAACGCCGCCCGCCGCGACGGCGGGGCGTGCTCCACGGCGAGCACCGACGCCCCGCCCAGTTCGCCGCCGCGCGAGAATCCGTGCACCAGGCGCAACAGGACGAGCAGCAACGGCGCGGCCACACCGATCGTGGCGTAGCCGGGCAGCAGTCCCATCAGAACGGTGGCCGCGCCCATGAGGTAGAAGGTGATGAGCATGGCGCGGCGGCGGCCGTAGCGGTCGCCCACCCAGCCCATCACGATCGCGCCGAGTGGCGCGACGACGTAGCCGATCGTGTAGGTCGTCAGGCTCATGAACGAGGCGAACCAGGGGTCGGTGTCGCCGGAGAAGAACACCTTGGGGAAGACCAGCGCGGAGGCGACCGTGTAGATCGAGAAGTCGAAGAACTCCAGCGATGTTCCGGCACCCGCGCCGATCGCGAGCCTGCGGGTCTGGGCGGAGGTGGTCCTGGATGGAGCGGTGGATGCTGTCATGCGCTCTTCCTTGAACGGTGACGGACGGTCGACGTTGCGCCCCTCCCCGGCAACGTTCGTCCCAACGTAGGAAGCTCCACGTGCCGCGCCTAGTGGAGGAACCCGCTGCCGGGCTGAAGGTTTTCCCTACCGAGTCACCGATATCGAGGAGGTCCGCGCGTGAGCGCGATCAACGATCTGCCCGCCACCACCCAGGCCCGGATGCTCGCCTCCGGCGAGTTGTCGGCGAGGGAACTGCTCGACGCCACACTCGGTCGCGTGGCGGAGCTGAATCCGGTACTGAACGCCGTCGTCAGTATCGACGAGGACAAGGCGTGGGCAGCCGCCGCGGCGGCCGACGAAGCGCACGCGGCAGGGCGGCGGCTGGGGCCGCTGCACGGGCTTCCGCTCGCCGTGAAGGATCTCCACGCGACCGCCGGGATGCGCACCACCTTCGGCTCGCCCGCGTTCGAGGACAACGTTCCCGACGCCGACGAACTCGTCGTCGCCCGGATGCGGGCCGCGGGGGCGATCATCTTCGGCAAGACGAACGTTCCCGAGTTCGGCGCGGGGTCGCACACCTTCAACCCGGTGTTCGGCCTGACCCGCAACCCCTATGCGCCGGACCGCTCCGCGGGCGGTTCGAGCGGAGGCGCCGCGGCCGCGCTCGCGGCGGGACTGACGTCCTTGGCCGACGGCAGCGACATGGGCGGATCGCTGCGGAATCCGGCCTCGTTCTGCAACGTCGTCGGCCACCGTCCGAGTCCGGGGCGAGTCCCGGCGTGGCCGGCGAAAGACGCCTGGTTCACCCTCGGCGTCCAAGGTCCGATGGGGCGCACGGTCGCCGACGTGGCACTGCTGCTGTCCGTGCAGGCAGGCCCGGACGAACGCGCGCCGCTGTCGTTGCCCGAGTCCGGCGCCGTGTTCGCCGCCGGATTGCCGACCCGGCTGGACGGCCTGCGGATCGCGGTCTCACCGGATCTGGGCGGACGGGTGCCGGTCGACGCCGCGGTCGCGACGATCGTGGAAGACCAGGTGGACGTGCTGCGTGGTCTCGGTGCCGAAGTCGTCTCCGGCTGTCCCGACCTGACCGGAGCCGAGGGGGTCTTCCAGACCTTCCGCGCCCTGAACTTCGCACAGGGGGTCGGTGACCTCGTCGACGCCGAACCGGACAAGGTCAAGCAGGCCATCCACTGGAATGTCGCGAAAGGACGCGCGCTCACCGGTGCGGACGTCGCCGAGGCCATCCGGCTGCGCACCGAACTCTTCCATCGTGTCCGCGCCTATTTCTCCGATGTGGACGCTGTCGTTCTTCCCGCCAGCCAGGCACTTCCCTTCGATGCCGAGCTGGAGTACCCGGAGACGGTGGGCGGGTCCGAAGTGGAGGACTATCTGCACTGGATGAGAGCGGCCTACCTGGTCTCCGCGACGGAGTGCCCGGCGACCGCCGTCCCGGCGGGCTTCACCGGCGAAGGACTGCCGGTCGGGGTTCAGGTGGTCGCCGCACGGCACGCCGACTTGCGCGCGCTCGGGATCGCGCACGCGCTGGAGAAGGCGAACGGTCTCACCGCCCGCAGGCCGCCGCAGGGTGGTGCCAGCGCTACCACGAGTCTTCCCTCACGTGGGATCGATCCAGGCCCTCCCCGGCCGTAGGTTTCAGGTGAGAGATCACCACCGGTTAAGGGGAAATGATGAATTCAGGGGGCACGCGCGCCTTGACGCTGGAATCCGTGAGCAAGGTCTACGGATCCGGCGACGGCGCGGTCACGGCCTTGAGCGGGGTGACCGTCGAGGTGCGCAAGGGCACGTTCACCGCGGTGATGGGACCGTCGGGATCGGGCAAGAGTACTTTTCTGCACTGCGCGGCCGGGCTGGACAAGCCGAGTTCCGGCCGGGTGCTGCTGGGGGACACGGAGCTGAGCAGGCTGCGCGAGAAAGCGCTCACCGAACTGCGGCGGACCCGGATCGGGTTCATCTTCCAGGCCTACAACCTGTTGCCGTCGTTGAATGTCCTGCAGAACATCACGCTGCCGACGCGGTTGGCCGGGACGAAGCCGGATCCGCAGTGGTTGCGTGAGATCGTCGAGGGAGTCGGGATCGCGAAGCGGCTCGAACACCGCCCGTCGGAACTCTCCGGCGGCCAGCAGCAGCGGGTCGCGATCGCCCGCGCGCTGATCACCCGGCCCGAGGTCGTCCTTGCCGACGAACCGACCGGGGCGCTGGACACGCGCACCGCGCGCCAGGTCCTGGATCTGCTTCGCTCCATTGTGGACGGTATGGGCCAGACCGTGCTGATGGTCACCCACGATCCGGTCGCGGCTTCGGCCGCGCACGGCGTGCTGTTCCTCGCCGACGGCAAGCTGGCAGGCCATCTCCCGGAGCCGACTCCGGAACGGGTCGCCGAGCGTATGACCCACCTCGGGGAGTGGTGACGGCATGTGGGATTTGGCTTGGCAGACGACGAAGACCCGCCTGAGCGGGTTCATCGGCGCGTTCGTCGCGATCCTCTGCGGGACGGCGCTGGTCGCCGGATGCGGCATCCTGATGGAATCCGGTCTGCGCGCGGGGGTCCCGACGCAGCGGTACGCGGACGCGGCGGTCGTCGTCGGCGGTCAGCAGACGGTCGACCCGCCTGGCGCCGGTCCGCTCGAGACCCAGCAGGTCGCCGAGCAGGCTTCGGTGCCGGTGAGCATCGCCGGGCCGATCTCCGCGGTGCCGGGGGTCCGCGGCGTGGTGGCGGAGCAGAGCTTCCCGGCGAACGTGGTGACGGCCGACGGCCGGGTGCTGAACGGGCCCGAAGGCGGCCAGTCGTTGGGCCACAACTGGGACGCCGCGGCTCTGGCGCCGTTCTCGCTGCGTGACGGCCGCGCGCCCGCGGGTGCCGACGAGGTCGTCCTGGACGCGGATCTGGCGTCGCGGAGCGGGGTTTCGGCCGGTCAGCGGGTGAAGATCGCCGTCCGCTCGGCGCCGGTGGAGTTCCGGGTCTCCGGTATCGCCGCACCGAAGTCGGGCGACGGCCTCACTCGGCAATCCGCGGTGTTCTTCTCGGCGGAGAAAGCCGCCGAACTCGCCGGGACACCCGGCCAGGCGCACGCGATCGGTGTGCTGGCGGACCCGGGTGTCACGCCGGGGGACCTCGCCGACCGGATCCGCGACGCGGTCGGCACCGACAGGGTGACGGTGACGACCGGGGTCGAGCGCAGCACGGTCGAGTTCCTCGACGTCAGCCAGACCCGGATGCTGCTGATGGCGCTGGCGGGTTCGTTCGGCGGCTTCGCGCTCCTCATCGCTGTGTTCGTCGTGGCCAGCACGCTGGCGCTGGTCATCAACCAGCGACGCCGGGAGTTCGCGTTGCTGCGGGCGATCGCGGCGACTCCCCAGCAGATCCGCAAGCTCATCGGCGCCGAGACGATGATCGTCGCGGTGGTCGCCGGGGTGCTGGGCAGCGGCCTGGGGGTGGCGGTGGGTTTCGGGCTGAGGAACGCGTTCGGGGCCATCGGCGTGATCCCGCCGGACTTCGAACTGGCGATCAGCCCGATCCCGCTCGTCGCCGCGCTGGCGCTCGGTCTCGGCACGGCGCGCTTGGCGGCCTGGTCGGCCTCGCGGCGCCCGTCGTCGATCCGCCCGGTGGAGGCGCTCGGCGAGGCCGCGGTGGAGCGGCGTGAACTCGGCCGGGTGCGCGTCATCATCGGCTGCGCGCTGGTGGTGGCCGGTTTCGGCGGATCCCTGGTCCCGATCTTCGTCCGCGGTGACGCGGGGCTCGCGGCGTCGGGAAGTTCGTCGCTGATCATCGTGATCGGGCTGGCCGTCCTCGGCCCCAAGGTGGTCGCGTTCATGACGCGGCTGATCGTCCCGGTGCTCAACCGGACGTCTCGGATCAGCGGTTATCTGGCCGCGGCGAACAGCCAGGCCAACGCGCGGCGCCTCGCCGCCGCGGTGACACCGGTGATGCTGGCGGTCTCGTTCGCGCTGACGATGTTCTACAGCCAGACCTCCGCGGCGGCCGCGAGGCAGGAGGAGACCGTGGAGTCGACCACGGCGGACCACGTGCTCGCCGGGAGCACGGGCGGGCTCTCGCCGGAGGTCGCCGAGGCGGCGCGGCGGATTCCCGGCGTGGCCGCCGCGACCCCGGTCGTCCGCACCGAGGTGATCAACACGGTGCGGGAACAGGACAGCCTGCGCGTCGAGCGGTACGCGGCGCAAGGACTGGACGGCGCGCAGATCCGCGGGAACCTCGAGCTGGGCGTGGTGTCGGGCAAGATCACCGACCTGACCGGGAACACCGTCGCGATGAGCGAATCGGAAGCGGACTGGTACGAGAAGAAGATCGGCGACGAGGTCGAGTTCTACTTCGGCGACGGCGCTCCGGCCAAACTGCGGCTGGTCGCCACGTACAGCCGTGACCAGGCTTTCGGCCGCTACGTGCTGCCCGCGGACCTCGCCAGGGCGCACACCGGCGATCGACTGGACGACTCGGTGCTGGTGCGACGGCAGCCCGACGCGGACGCCGCCACCGTGACCGCCGCGCTGAACGCCCTCGCGGCCCCCTACCCGGGACTGGTCGTGACGCCGGGATCGGCGGTCGCCGCGCCCGCCGGCGGGCAGCAGCAGGCCCAGTTCTACGTGAACCTGGTCGCGGTCGGGGTGATCCTCGGCTACGTCGTGATCTCCGTGGCGAACACGCTGGTGATGAGCACGGCGCAGCGATCCCGGGAGTTCGCGCTCCTGCGCCTGATCGGCACGACGAAACGCCAGGTGGTGCGGATGATGCGCTTCGAAGCGCTGACGACGGCAGGCGTCGCGGTCCTGCTGGGGACCGTGGTGGCGGGGATTCCGCTGGTCCTGCTGAACCTCGGCCTGCGCGGCACCCCGCTGCCGTCCGGAACGATCACCGTCTTCGGCGGGGTCGTCGCCGGGGCGATCCTGCTCGGTCTCCTGTCGCTCGGCCTCGCCACCCGTGTGGCGCTGCGGTCGAAGCCGATCGAGGCGATCGGTCTCCGCGAGTAGCGCGATCCCCGTCGTCCGGTCAGCCCTCGGCGGCGGGCCGGACGGCGGGGATCTTCCCGCCGCGGAAGGCGTCGACGAACAACCGGTGGTCGTTCCGCGACTGCTCGGCGTAGGCCATCGCGAACTCGGTCAGCGTACGGACGAACTCCTCCTCGCGGTCGCCGATCACCCCGGCGATGGCCGCTTCGCTCTGGAAGTCGACGAGGGTCTGCTCGGAGTCCGAATCGGACACACAGTGCATCTTCGCGGTGGCCCGGCCGAGGTAGTCGAGGACCGGCCCCATCTCCGACGGTTCGGTCAGATCCGACCAGTCCAGGTCGTCGACGTACGGCGACAGCTCCGAGACCACGAACCCGGTCCCGTCGATCTCCGTGTGACCCAGCCAGGGATCCGCGTGCGCCTGCAACGCGCGCTGGGAGACGGCGGTGCGGTGTCCCTCGTTGGTGAAGTAGCCACGGATACTCTCTTCGGACACGATCCGGCTCGGCGCGGCGACGTTGCCCTGTTTCATCGACAGGACGACGTCGTTCTCCAGTGCCTGTGTCCGGCCTTCGACGAGGATGTTGTACGCGGGCAGCCCGGCGGAGCCGATGCCGAAGCCGGTCCGGCCGACGATGTCCTTGACCCGGTAGGTGATGCTGCCGAACCGCTTGTTCTCCGGAATGGTGTCCAAATAGGACTCGAAGGCCCTGGTCGCGGTCTCGTGTTCGGCCTTCTCGAGGACCCGGACGCCGGGCCCGTGCCGGAACCTGCGGTCGTAATCCTTCACAGTGGTCAGTTCGTCGAGCAGGTCGATCCGGGTCTTGAGGCGGGCCCTCAGCAGGACCTGGTGCAGGACGCCCTCGGTGCTGTCCAGCTGGAGCCGGACGAGTTCGTCGCCGGGCCGCTCGGCGTACTCGCGGACCTGTTTGACGTAGGCGCGCAGGTAAGTGCCGATCAGCTTCTCGATATCGTCGTCCGAGATCGCCTTGCTCCACGCCAGCAGCGCGACACTGGCGGCGAGCCGTTTGAGGTCCCAGGTGAAGCAGCCGAGGTACGCCTCGTCGAAGTCGTTGACGTCGAACACCAGCGTCCCGGACGAATCCATGTAGCTGCCGAAGTTCTCGGCGTGCAGGTCGCCCTGGATCCACACACGGCTGGTTTCGGCGTTCGCCCACGGGTCGTCCTCATGCGCCATGTCCGCGTAGAACAGGCAGGCCGAGCCCCGGTAGAAGGCGAACGGGGCGGCGGCCATCTTGCGGAACTTGCGGCGGAACGCGTCGGCGTCCGCGCGCATGAGGTCCTCGAAGGCCTCCACCAGCACTTCGACGATCCGCGCCTGACGTTCGTCCTCGCCCCGTTCGCGGATCAACCCGACCACACCTGTCATCACGACCTCCAGTCGTCGTTCACGGTGCCACAGGTCGGTTCGCCGGGCAGGCCGGATTCACCGCAGTTTGGCGAAGGTCTCGGGGAGCCGTGCCGCCAGCCGGCGGGTGGCGAGGATACCGCCGATCCAAGCGCCCGCCACCGCGTTGACCAGTGCGACCGCGAGCGTCGCAGTCCCGAACCAGGCGGGGAGCGAGTCCCCGGCGAAGGTCAGCACCGCGGCCATCGCGGACGTCGGCGCGGTCGCCCACAGCTGTACCTGGAACGCCGCGAAGATCCCGGCCGTGTTCTCCCCGGCGTCCGTGGCGTTGACGCGCCGGTGCGGATCCACTCCGGGTGTCGCGCCGAGCACCGACATCACCAGCGCGGTGCCGCAGCCGACGCCGAGCAGCGCGATCACCACCGCGAGGATCGGCACCGCGTAGGCGTAGATCCCGGTCGCGGCCATCATGGCCGCCGACAGCACGAGCGCGGGAAGTCCGAAAAGGACGGTGAGGCCGATCTGGCGGCCGCGGACGTCGGCGCGGACGGTCGCCGGGCTCTCGGCCACCACGAGCTGCCACAGCGCGGTGCCGTCCTGGCCGTAGAGATTCGCGCCGCTGAGCGCCACGGTGAGCGCGACGGCGACCCCGGCCAGCCCGGCGATCTCGGGCACCCCGGCGATCGCGCCGTAGACCGCGATGAACACGCCGAACCAGATCGCCGAGCGCACCTCCAGGCTCCGCCACGGGTCCCGCCACCAGGTGCGGAGTTCCTTGCCGACGACCGCGCCGAGCGGGCTCGCTGGCAGCCATCGGGGACGGGTGAGGACGCGGCTGCCCCATGGGCGACGGCGGCGCCGAACCGTCCGATTCCCGACATGCGGGGTCGACAGCGCGATCGCGGCCGCCACCACGACCGCCGTCGCGGCGGCCAGGAGAGCGAGCGAGCCGAGCGCGGGCAACGGCCGTCCTGCCCCCATCTCGCCGGCGGCACGCAACGGAAGCCCGAAAGGCGTCCATTCCAACACCGCGCGGGCGGGGATCGCGCCGAAACCGTCACGCAGGAACGCCGGGACCGACTCCAGTACCGGCCGGACGACGGCCCAGCCCGCCGTCATCGACGACAGCAGCAGGCCGTACTGGACGGCCGCGAGTTCGACACCGAGGTGCGTGCGCATCGCCGCGCCGAGCAACGCGTAGACGGTCCGGGAGAGCGCCACCACGAACACGACCAAGAGCGCCGCTCCGACGATCGCCGTGGCGGCCGAAGCGATCGCGGCGGTGCCGGTCGCTTCGGCGAGCGCGTACGGGATGAGCGCCAAGGCCGCGATCGTCGTCACCGCGCCGCCGACCCCGGCGAACGCGGACGCCAGGAGACCCGCCCCGAGCCGTCGCCGCGGGAGCGGGAGGAGGGTGAAGTACTCCGGGCGCAGCATCGCGGCGCCGGAGGTGAGGACGGGGCCGATCATCCAGCCCGCCGTCCAGAAGGCCAGGACGAGCAGCAGCACGTCGGTGCGGGCGGCGGGTTCCGCGACGAACACGACCGCCCAGGTGATCGCGGCCGCCAGGACCCCGGCGACGAGGCCGAGGACGCGTTTCCAGCCGAGGGTGTGCCGCTGGATCGTGAGCTTCAGCCGGATCAGGTCGCCAACCACAGCAGATCCTCCTCCCCGACACCGCGATCGCCGACGAGCCGGACGAAGACGTCCTCGAGGGACGCCCCGCCGCGCACTTCGGCGAGCGTGCCGCTCGCCACCACCCGGCCGTCCGCGATGACGGCCACCCGGTCGCACAGATCCTCGACCAGCGACATCACGTGCGACGAGATGACGACGGAGCCACCGGCGGCGACGAACCGCAGCAGCATCCCTCGCAGCACTCGCGCCGAGACCGGATCGACGGCCTCGAACGGTTCGTCGAGCACGAGCACCTTCGGCGCGTGCAGCAACGCCGTCGCCAGGCCGATCTTCTTGCGCATCCCGGTCGAGTACTCGATGACGAGCAACCCGCGTTCCTCGGCTTCGTCGAGTTCGAGGAGCCGCAGCAGCTCGGCCGCCCGAGAGCGGACGACATCGGCGTCCATCCCCCGGAGCAGTCCCCAGTAGGTGAGCAGTTCGGCACCGGTGAGGCGTTCCGGCAGGGCGAGGCCGTCGGGCAGGACCCCAAGGAGCGCCTTGGCCTTCACGGGTTCCGCCCAGACGTCGACGCCGTGGACCGCGGCGGTCCCGGCGTCCGGGCGGAGCAGCCCGACCGCCATCGCGAGCGAGGTGGTCTTGCCCGCGCCGTTCGGGCCGACCAGCCCGGTCAGCGACCCGGTGGGCACAGTGAGGCCGACACGGTCGGCGGCGGACTTCCCGGAGAACGTCTTCGTCAGCCCGTCCAGCCGAAGGGCGGGCGCGGTTTCGGTCTGCATGGGGCCACGATGACCGGAGCCACGCGGGCGGCGCCGCGGTCCGCGGGACGGAATCGATGGCCGGGTGGCCCGGAAAATCGTGGCCACCCGGCCGCCCCGCCCTTGCCTACACTGCGAGGATGGCCGTGACGGTGGACCGCTGGATGCTGCCCGGCGAACTCGCCCGCGCCGACGAGCCGGGGGAGTCGTCCGGCAGGCGCACGCCCAGGGACTGGGCCGTGGACGTCACGATGTTCTCGATCGCGGCCCTCGTCTGGTTCCTCGAATTCGAGTACTTCGTACTGCCGAACGTGCTGAACCTGCCGCCCTGGACGCGGGTGGCCGACGCGGTCGCGGGCGCGGCGGTCTGCCTGGCGATCTGGTGGCGGCGGCGGTTTCCGGTGGCGGGCGGTCTCCTCGCGGCGACGGCCGGGGCGCTGGCGAACACCGCCGCGGCCGCGATGATCCTGCTGCTGTTCTCGCTCGCGTTGCACCGTGGCTGGAAACCGGCGGTGCCGATCACCTCGGTGGCGGTGCTGATCAGCGTCCCCTACATCCACGCGTACTTCCCCGGTGCGGCGGGCCAGCCGCTGCCGTGGTTGATCAGCCTGGTGCTCGGGGCGGCGCTCGTGGTGACGGCCGGGATCGGGGTACGCGCCCGCCGCCAGGTCGTACTGGCCCTGCGGATGCGCGCGGACGCCGAGCGGCGAGGGCACGCCAGCGAACTGGAGGAGAGCCGCCGCGCCGAACGCCAGCGCATCGCGCGCGAGATGCACGACGTGCTCGCGCACCGGATCTCCCTGCTCGCGGTGCACGCCGGTGCCCTGGAGTACCGCACGGCGCAGGCGGAACGCGGCGCCGCACCGGAACCTTCGGCGGCCGAGGTCCGGGATGTGGTGGCGGTCGTGCGGTCCAACGCGAACCAGGCGCTTGAGGAACTGCGCGAGGTGCTCGACCTGCTGCGTCAGCGGCCCGACGAGGAAGACGGCCGTGAGGCGCCGCAGCCGACGGTGGCCCGGCTCCCGGCGCTCGTCGACGAAGCCCGGCTCAGCGGACAGCAGGTCCGGGCCGGGTTCTCCGGCGGGCTCGGCGAACTGCGGCCGCAGGTGCAGCGGACGATCTACCGGATCGTCCAAGAAGGACTGACGAACGCGCGCAAACACGCTCCCGGCGCGGTCGTCGAGGTGCTGGTGAACGACGTCGCGGCCGGGGAAGTGGTGGTCCAGGTGGTCAACGCCGCCCCGATCGGGGTCACCACGAGCGAGATTCCCGGTGCCGGAGCGGGCCTGACCGGTCTGGCCGAGCGGGTCGCCCTGCACGGCGGGGAACTGACCAGGGAGATCACCGACGGCGAGTTCCGTCTGCGGGCTCGGATACCGTGCCCGTCGTGATCAAGGTGCTCGTGGTCGACGACGATCCTCTCGTCCGTGGCGGACTCAGGCTCATGCTGGGCGGGGCGACCGACGTGGAGGTCGTCGGCGAAGCGGCCGACGGCGCCGACGTGAGTGACGCCGTGTCCCGGTTGTGCCCGGACGTCGTGCTGATGGACGTCCGGATGCCGGTGCTCGACGGCGTCGCCGCCACCGCCGCCCTCGGCAAGCGCACCGGTGGCCCGGCACCCGCCGTGGTCATGCTGACGACCTTCGACGCCGACGAGACCGTGCTCGCCGCCCTGCGCGCGGGTGCGGCGGGCTTCCTGCTCAAGCACACTCCGCCGGAGCAGATCGTGGACGCGGTCAGGCGCGCGGCCGCGGGAGAGCCGGTGCTGTCGCCGGATGTCGCCCGGACCGTGATCGCCATGGCGGCGCGGCGGGGGCCGGACCCCGGTGCCGCGAGAACCCGGATGGCCCTGCTGACCGAACGGGAACGCGAAGTCGCGGACGCGGTCGCGGAAGGGCTGAACAACGCGGAGATCGCCGAGCGGCTGCATCTTTCGCGGTCCAGCATCAAGGCCACGATCTCCAGCGCCCTGACCCGGCTCGACCTGACCAACCGGATCCAGCTGGCGATCGTCGCCCACGAAGCGGATCGTTCTTGATCTCCACCTAGGTCGAGGGTGAAGGCTCGGGTTCACCATCTTTCCGAGGAGTGAACATGAGTGAGGACAAGGGCTTCTACTCGATCATCGAGTACGCGGTCGACGGGCCGGAGACCCAGGCGGCGTTGGTGGAGGCCTTCGCGGAGATCCAGGAGCGCTGGGTCCGGTTCCATCCGGGTTACGTCTCGGCCCGCTTCCACGCGAGCGTGGACGGGACGCGGGTCGTCAACGTCGTCAGCTGGGCGAGCGAGGCGGACTACCGGCATTTCGAGGAGACGTCGGACACCGCCGGACGGCTCGCGGCCATCCAAGCGGCGCTCGACGGTCTGCCCGGTGAGGTCGAGTCGCTGGTGAGCGCCAACCCCCGCTACCGCGTCGTCCGGGAGACCGGCCCCGGCCCGCGGCGACGATAGAGGGCGCGGATCCCGAAGGCCGCGAGCAGGCCGAGGACGGCCAGCCCGAACGGCCGGAGGGTGACCGTCCACGGCCACGCGTCGCCGTCGAGCGCGAGGTGGCCGGTCGGGTACTCCAAGGTCCTGGCCGTCCATCGCGTGGTCGCGGTGTCCGTGGTGCGCACGAGGTCTTCGAGTACGGCGTCGAACGGGAATCCCGGCTCGGTGTGCAGATACACCGGCGAGTACCGATCGGCGGCGCGACTCGCGGCCGCGTCGGCGCCGGGCACGATCAGCCGGTCGAGCCCGGCGGTCGACGGTGTGCCGCGCGGTGCGAAGGTCAGTCCGTGCCGGGACCGGATCGGCGCGCCGTCCAGGCCGACCGCCGTCGTCTCGACCGCCAGCGACTGGCCGTAGGTGTCGAACACCGCCGCGAGTTCGAGCTCCCGGATCCCGTTCGTCAGCAGGACACCCAGCATCGGTTTGTCCCACCGGAAGGCTGTGTTGAACCCGACCACGGTGTCCGCAGCTTCGAAGCTGTTCTGCTCCATCGGCGGGCTGGAGCCGGGGGAGTAGTGGGTCCAGCCGACGGCCGCCGCCGTCTTGCGCGCGGCTTCGGTGCCGGCGAAGCGTTCGGTGAGATGGAGCGCCCCGTCGATCCCGGAGAGGATTCCGGCCGTGGTCACGATGTTCCCGTCGTCGACGTAGCGCGTGCCTCGAACCCAGTCCACGGCGGGGAATTCGTCGTCGAAGCCACCGATGCGGATCCAGTGCGCGGTGGCCTTCCTCCCGTCGAGAAGCCCGGCCGTGGCGAGCACGCCCGAGCCGTTGCAGACACTCATGAGCAGCGAGCCCCGCGCCGACTGCCGCTTCAGCCAATCGGTCACCGGCCGCGTGGTCGGCTCACCGAGATCCGGCAGCGCGGGTACCACCACGACGTCGGGGGCGGCGGACGAAAGCAGTCTGTCGAGATCGGCGAAACCCAGGTCGGGGATCAGGTCGAGGCCGCCGGTCAGCGTGACCGGCCTGGCCTCCGGCGCGACGGTGTAGACGTTGAACGCGCCGGCCGCCGCCAGGACCTCGTAGGGCGCGAGCGCGTCGGAGACGACCGCACCTTCGTTCCCCACGACGACCACCGCGGTGGGCTTCGCGGGATCGTGCGGCCGGTGGGCCGGGCGCGGCGCGCTCCCGTCGGTTCTCTGCTTATAGCGGTTTTCGAAGCTGGCGCTGAGGGTGACCGCGCCGAGCGTGACGGGCAGCGCCAGCGCGGCGACGGTGAACGCCAGCACGGTCAGCGTTACCCGGACGAAGGCTCGCATGGTCAGAACCCGTACTCGGCGCGCCGGCGGACCATGGCGGCGAGCATCGCGGGCACCATCAGCACGTGCCCTGCCGTCATCAGCGTCGGTCCCGAGACCAGGCCGGTCCAGAAGAACGGCAGGAACAGCACGTAGGGCAGGTACATCGCGGCCGACATCTCGGCGATCGAAGCCCAGCCGTGGCGCCGGATCCGCATCCACAGGGCCATCCCGAGCGACATGTTCGTCGCCATCACCAGCGCGTTCGCGGTCACGTTCCCGGCGAGGCCCGGCCACAGGAACGACCAGACCGGCTCCAGGACGATCATCCCGGCCACCATGGCGATCAGCATCTCGACGGCGTGGCGGATGAAGTGCAGGACGGCTTGCTTTCGGGTCTTCTGCTCGGTCGTGTGGTTCATTTCGGCTCCCTCGGTCGATGCGATGGGAGCAATGTTCGGCCGGGGCGGGGTACGAGAGCAGGTGCCGGAAGTCATGTGCGAGGTCATGTGACCGGTGCTCTCGCTGCCTGCACCCTCAGAACAGGCCGAGTTCCTTCGCGCGCAGGGCGGCCTGGGTACGATCCCGCACCTGGAGCTTGGACAGGACGCTCGTCACGAGGTTCTTCACCGTGCCCTCGGCGAGGAACAGCATCTTGGCGATCTCGCGGTTGCTGCGGCCGCCTGCCAGGAGCCGGACGACCTCGAGTTCACGCTCCGAAAGCGGGGTCGTCAACGGCCGGGGTGCCTCGGCGGGCAGCCGGGCCACCCTCGCGACGAGCTTCGCCGCGACCGACGGCTGCAGCACCGATTCGCCCCGTTGGGCCGCGACCAGCGCTTCGACCAGTCGTGTCGACGAGACGTCCTTGAGCAGATAGCCGACGGCGCCCGCGCGCAACGCGGCGAACACGTCCTCGTCGTCGTCGAACGTGGTCAGTGCCAGGACACGCACGTCCGGCTGTTCAGCTCGAAGCCGCGCGGTGGCCGCGATCCCGTCCAGTACCGGCATCCGCAGATCCATCAGCGCGACGTCGGGACGGAGTTCGGCGCAGCGCCGGACGGCCTCCTCGCCGTTCGCGGCCTCGCCGACGACGTCGATCTCCGGCTGGACTTCCAGCAGGGTTGCCAACGCTTCGCGGAACAACGCCTGGTCGTCGACGATCAGTACCCGGACGCTCATCCCGGAACCTCCACGGTGAGCGTCGAGCCGTTCCCTTCTTCGGAGTCGACCGAGACACCGCCACCGAGCCCGGCGACCCGCTCGCGTAGTCCCATGAGACCGAAACCCTTGTCCGGCGAGGGATCCTCGGTGAACCCGAGACCGTCGTCGCGGACCTCGAGCCGGACTCGATCGGTGGCGGCGTAGTCGAGCACCACGGTCGCCGCGGTGGCCCGCGCGTGCTTGCGCACGTTGGTCAGTCCCTCCTGGGCCGCCCGGAACAGCGACTCCTCCACGTCGGCGCGGATGTCCCGCGCGGTGCCCCTGACCTCGAACCCGGTCGGCACGCCTGCCGCGGAGGTCTCTTCCGTCAGCGCCCGCACCGCGTCCGCGAGCGATTCGGAACGCGGCTCCCGCAACGCCGACACGGAACGGCGGACCTCCGCCAGCGCCTCACGTGACTGGTCCTGTGCCTTCGCGAGCATCTCGTCGACCCGTTCCGTGTCGCCGGTGCCGATCACCGCGCGGGCGGCCTGCACCATCATCTGGACGACGGTGAGATGGTGACCGAGCCCGTCGTGGATGTCGCGCGCGAGGCGGTTGCGTTCCTGGATCGTGGCGAGCTGTTCGGCCTGCGCGGCCTGGTCGCGAAGCCGTTCGTGCGCCTCGGCCAGCTCCTCCCGCGCCCGCTTCTCCCGGACGACCAACTCGGTCACCACCGCGGCGAAGATCATGACCGCCAGCGTCCCGAGCCCTTCGCGGAGGCCGTCGAGCGGTGCCATCGGCAGGTGGATCAACGGGATCACCACCGCGACCCCGAAAGCCACCGGCAGCGGCAGCAGCAACACGGTGTGGCAGACGAGGACCACGAGAAGCAGGACGGCCCCGATCGCGGCTCCCGAAAGCGAGAACAGGGTGAAGCCGAGCGGTAACTGAACGCAGACGTACGCTATCGCCCACGCGCGTCCGTGTCTCTGGACCCAGGGGAAGCCGGCGATCGCGATCGCCGCGTAGACCAGCCCGGCGAGGAGTGTCGGCAGCACGAGCGTCTCGTATTTGGCCGAGCCGAGCGGCAACGTCACGTACGCGACGAGGGTCAGTGCGGCCAGGGCCCGGTTCACGGACACACAATGCCACGTACGGCGGGCCAGATGGGCGAACTCGCGTGATCAGAGACGTAACTCGCGTGATCAGACGCCGCACACGCGAGTTCGCCGTTCAATCACGTGAGTTCCGCGTCTGATCACGCGAGTTACGCGTTTCGTCCTCTGAATGCGGGAGTCAGGCGATCGTGCTGTTCCGGATCTCCAGCGAGAAAGGTGTCTGGACGTCTTCGGGTTCCAGCTCGCTCCCGCCCGCGATACGCCGCCGCAGCAGATCGACCGCGGCCCGCGCGATCGCCGCCTTGTCCGGCGCGATCGTCGTCAGCGACGGCAGGCTGTACGCGCTCTCCTCGTTGTTGTCGAAGCCGACGATCGCCATGTCCGACGGCACCTGGACACCGCGTTCGGCCGCGGCGCGCAGGGCACCGATGGCGAGGAGGTCGTTGAAGCAGAAGACCGCGTCGGGTGGCTCCGGAAGTGCGAGGAGATGCGCCATCGCTTCGGCACCGTTGGCGCGGTGGTAACGCAGGGCGGGCAGGACCAGTTCCGGAATGGGCACGAGCCCCGCTTCTTCGAGCGCGGAGTGGTAACCCTCCAGCCGTTGCGCGGCGGTGTGGCGCTGCGGATGCGCGCCGATCGCGGCGATCCGGCGGCGGCCGAGCGAGATCAGGTGCCGCACCGCGATCCTGGCGGCCTGGACGTTGTCGATGCCGACGTGGTCTATCGGGACATCGACGACGTGCTCACCGAGCATCACCAGTGGAACGCCCGGTGCGAGATCCTCGAAGTCGTTGGTGTGCAACGCTTCCGGGCTGATGATCGCACCGTCGATCAGATGCGGGCCGAGCGCGGACAGCGCGTCGCGCTCGCGCTCCCTGGTGCCGAGGGTCTGTTCGATCAGGACGTTCCACTCGTGCTCCTGCGCCGCCTGCAGCACCAGGCCCGCCAGCTCGCCGAAGTACGGGATGCTCAGCTCGGGCAGCATCAGCCCGAGGAACCCGGTGCGGCCGCGGCGGAGGTTGCGGGCGCCCAGGTTGGGCCGGTAACCGGTCGACGCCAGTGCCTCCTCGACGCGCTTGCGGTTCTCCGGTTTGACGAAGTCGTAGCCGTTGACCACGTTCGACACGGTCTTGACCGAGACGCCCGCAAGCTTGGCGACGTCCTTGAGCGTGGCCACCCTCGCTCCCCTCTGCAGTGCTCCGGCACAGATCCGGCACAGCCTAGCCGCGCGAACGGCGGATTTACAACGTTGTACCAACGATGTAAATCTGGCATCGTCCCTATGAGTGACATGGGTCACCGCAGATCCGTGTGCTCGACTTCCCCGAGGAGCGATCGATGTCCCTGCCCATCCGCCGCACCCTGCTCCTGGTGACCGGCCTCGCGCTCGCGCTGACGGCCTGCACCAGCCGCGAGACCCAGCAATCCGCCCCGTCGGGGGCGGGACCGGCCGCTTCGGCGGCGCCGAACCAGGCCACAGGGCCGGGATGCGCCCGCGAGAAGACCGGCTACCCGCAGGTGGACGTGAAGAACGCGGTCATCGGCTTCTCCCAGTCGGAGAAGGAGGCGAACCCGTTCCGCATCGCCGAGACGCAGTCCATCAAGGACGAAGCGACGAAACTCGGTGTCCCGGCGGACAAACTCCTGATCACCAACGCGCAGAGCGATCTCAACAAGCAGATCAGCGACATCAAGTCGTTGCTGGACCGGGGCGCGCAGCTGCTCATCGTCGCCCCGCTGAACTCCGACGGCCTTCAGCCAGCCCTCGACGCGGCGAAGGCCAAGAAGGTCCCGGTCGTCACGATCGACCGCAAGGTGACCTCCCAGCCGTGCACCGACTACCTGACCTTCATCGGCTCCAACTTCGTCGAGCAGGGCAAACGCGCCGCGCAGGAGATGGTGAAGGCCACCGGCGGCACCGGCAAGGTCGCGATCCTGCTCGGCACGTCCGGCAACAACGTGACCACCGACCGCACCAAGGGGTTCAAGGACGAGATCGCCGCGACCACGGGGATCCAGATCGTCGCCGAGCAGACCGGCGAGTTCGACCGGTCCAAGGGCCAGGCGGTCATGGAGCAGCTCATCCAGAGCAATCCGGAGATCACCGCCGTCTACGCCGAGAACGACGAGATGGGCATCGGCGCGGTCACCGCGCTCAAGGCCGCGGGCAAGACGCCGGGCAAGGACGTCAAGATCGTCTCGATCGACGGCACCCGCAACGCCGTCCAGCTCATCGCCGACGGCAGCTACAACGCGGTGATCGAGTCCAACCCGCGCTTCGGCCCGCTCGCCTTTTCCACGCTGCAGGACTTCGCCGCGGGCAAGGAGATCCCGCCGACCGTGGTGATCTCCGACGACCAGTACGACTCGGCGAACGCGGCCCAGAAGCTCGGGAACGCGTACTGACGATGGAACCGGTTCTCGAGGTCGAAGGCGTGACGAAGACGTTCGCCGGGGTGCGCGCGCTCGACGACGTGTCGTTCGCGCTGCGGCCGGGCGAGGTGCATGCGCTGGTTGGCGAGAACGGCGCCGGGAAATCGACGCTGATCAAGGTGCTCACCGGCGTGCACAAGCCGGACTCCGGCACGATCCACGCGCGGGGCGCGATCTCCACCATCTACCAGGAGGTCAACCTCATCCCGCTGATGAGCGTGGCGAGCAACGTGTACCTCGGCCGCGAGCCGAGGAAGCGGCTCGGGCTGGTGGACTGGGCGCGGATGAACGCCGACGCGGCGGCGCTGCTGAAGGACTACGGCATCGACGCCGACGTCCGCCGTCCACTCGGGACGCTCGGGGTCGGCGCGCAGCAGATGGTGGCGCTGGCCCGCGCGGTGTCGGTCGACGCCGACGTCGTGATCATGGACGAGCCGACGTCCTCGTTGGAGCCGCGTGAGGTCGAGACGCTGTTCGAGGTCATCGGCAGGCTGCACGAACGCGGGATCGCGATCGTGTACGTCAGCCACCGCATGGACGAGCTGTACCGGATCTGCGAACGGGTGACGGTGCTGCGGGACGGCAAGCGGGTCCACACCGGACCGCTCGCCGACCTGCCGCGGCTGGAACTGGTGTCGATGATGCTCGGCCGCAGCGTCGGCGACATCCGTTCGCATGGCGCGACGGCCTTCGAGGGCGACCACGAGGCCGGCCGGGAACCGGTGCTGCAAGCGGAGAACCTCACCAGCGGCAACCGCCTGTCCGGGGTGTCGGTGGAGATCAGACCCGGCGAGATCGTCGGCCTCGCGGGGCTGCTCGGCTCCGGCCGGACCGAGACCGCGCGGGCGATCGTCGGCGATCTGCCGCTGTCCGGCGGCACCGTCCTCGTCGGCGGAAGGCAAGTCCCGCAAGGGAACGTGGCCGCCGCGATGCGCGCGGGGGTCAGCATGCTCGCCGAAGACCGCAAGACCGAGGGCATCATCCCGCATCTCTCGGTACGGGAGAACATCGTGCTCGCCGCGTTGCCGAAGCTGTCCCGTTTCGGCCTGGTCAGCCGGGCGAGGCAGGACAGGATCGTCGACACGTTCGTGAAACGCCTGCGGATCAAGGTGTCCAGCCCGGATCAGAAGGTCGCGGAGCTCTCCGGGGGCAATCAGCAGAAGGTGCTGCTCGCCCGCTGGCTCTGTACCGAACCGAAGGTGCTGCTGCTCGACGAACCGACCCGGGGGATCGACGTCGGCGCGAAGGCGGAGGTGCAGGCGCTCATCGACGAACTCGCGAAAGACGGGCTCGCCGTCCTGCTGATCTCGTCGGAGATGGACGAACTCCTCGACGGCGCCGACCGGCTGATCGTGCTCAAGGACGGCGCGGTGGTCGGGGAGCTGGCGGGGGACCGGCTCACCCAGGACCACGTGCTGGCCGCGATCGCCTCGGGCGGTGCGGATGACTAGTGGTCACCATCGGATGTCCTCCGGCGATCTCGACGGCCCAGCTTCCCGCTGGACGCACGGCCGTGATGCCCGAGTACAACCCGGTACGAGGCCCTCGCGGCCGCACGCCCAGCGGAAACCTGGATCCGCCGAATACCCCCGAAGGACATCCGATGGCAACCACTAGCACCCAGCGGAGAACGGAGGAACCGGGACCCACCATGACGGATACGGCGAAAACGGTGGACCGGACCCGGGTGGCGCGGTGGCTGCAGGAGTACGGCGTGTACGTCGCCGTCGTCGCGCTCGTCCTGTTCAACATCGCGTTCACGGCGAACTTCCTGACCGTCGGCAACTTCCGCACCCAGCTCATCCAGGCCGCGCCGGTACTGGTCGTCGCGCTCGGGATGGCACTGGTCATCGGCACCGAGGGCGTCGACCTGTCGGTGGGCGCGGTGATGGCGCTGTCGGCCGCGCTCGTCCCGCTGTACCTCGGCTACGGAACGCTGCCCGCGGTCGCCGTCGCGCTCGCCGCGGGGCTGGCGGCGGGGGCGTTCAACGGCGTTCTCGTGGCCAGAGTCGGGATTCAACCCATCGTGGCGACACTGGCGTTGCTGGTCGGCGGGCGCGGGCTCGCGCTGGTGCTCGCCGACGGCCAGCTGATCCAGCTGCACGATCCGGGCTTCCTCGCGCTCGGCACCGGCGAGGTGCTCGGGATCCCGGTGAGCGTGCTCATCGCGGCCGTACTGGCCGTGCTGATGGCGGCGCTGGTCGGGAAGACGGCGTTCGGCAGGCGGCTGGTCGCGATCGGCGGCAACCGGCGGGCCAGCGTGCTCGCCGGGCTGCCGGTCACTCGCGTGCTCGTCGGCGTCTATGCGATCTGCGGGCTGCTCGCGGCACTGGCCGGGGTGCTCTCCACCGCCCGCCTCGGCGCGGGCGACCCCGCGGACGCCGGCCTGCTGATGGAACTGTCCGCGATCACCGCGGTCGTGGTCGGCGGCACCCCGCTGACCGGCGGCCGGGTCCGCATCCTCGGCACGGTGATGGGTGTCCTGCTCATGCAACTCGTCCGCGCCACGCTCATCAAGCACAACCTGCCGGATTCGACCGCGCAGATGATCCAGGCCGCGATCATCGTCGTCGCGGTGTACGTCGCACGGGAACGGAGCAGCCGATGACCGCGGCGCCCACGATGGCCGCCCAGGATTCCACTCGGCGCGAGCTGATGACCGGAGTGCTGCAGAAACAGGGCGCGGCGATCGCGCTGGTGCTCATGGTCGCCGTCGCGTGGCTGCTGTTCCCGCGCTTCGGCAGCCTGGACAACCTGCGCGACATCGCGTTGCAGAGCTCGTTCCTCGCGATCATCGCGCTCGGGATGACGTTCGTGATCATCACCGGCGGGATCGACCTGTCGGTGGGGTCGGTCTACGCGCTCGGCGGGGTCCTCGCCGCCTACGGCTCGCAATGGGGATTCCTCGTCGCGCTCCTGCTGCCGCTGGCGGTGTGCGGGCTGATCGGCCTGATCAACGGCCTGCTCGTCGCGAAGACCGGGATGGCACCGTTCATCGTCACGCTGGCGTCACTGCTGTTCGCCCGCGGGCTGCTGCTCGCGATCACCAGCGAGGGCGCGACGACGTACAAGATCCCGGAAGGCGAGGCGTTCGTCGAACTCGGGCGAGGCACACTGTTCGGGTTCGGCTATCCGGTGTTCATCGCGGCGGCGCTCTGCCTGGTCGGCGGGCTGCTGTTGCGGCGGACGCGGTTCGGGCAGTCGGTGTTCGCGACCGGCGGCTCGGAACAGTCGGCGAAACTGATGGGACTGCCGGTGGCGCGCACCAAGGTCACCGTCTACGTGATGAGCGGTGTCCTGTCCGGGCTCGCGGGCGCGCTCACCGCGGCGTACCTGCAATCCGGTGTCACGGTGATCGGGGTCGGCCTCGAACTGGACGCCATCTCCGTCGTCGTCATCGGCGGCACCCTCCTGACCGGCGGAATGGGCACGATTCTCGGAACCGTCATCGGTGTGGGCATCCGAACGGTCATCCAGAACGTCATCAACCAGATAGGAACTCTCGACAGCAACTACCAGTCGGTGGTCAGCGGTGCGTTCCTCTTGGTGGTCGTTGTGCTGCAACGGTCATTGGCCCGCACGACCGCCCGGAGATAGGGAGATCGCATGCACCGAAGAACCGCGCGCGCCCTGAGCGTCGTGGCCGGTCTGCTGGCCGCCGCGACGACACTCGTCCCCGTCGCCCAAGCCGCCCCCGTCCCGTTGCCCACCCCATGGACCGATCAGGTCTCGCCGTCGAACGCGCTGCCCGAGTACCCGCGCCCGCAACTGGTGCGGTCGGAGTGGCTCAACCTCAACGGGACCTGGGGCTTCACCGGTGCGCCGAACCTGAACTCGCCGCCGATCGGCAGGCCGCTCGCCGAGAACGTCCTCGTGCCCTACCCGATCGAGTCGATGCTTTCGGGGATCAAACGGCACGAAGACAACATGTTCTACCGCCGGACGTTCACCGTTCCGTCCACTTGGGACGGCCGGCGGGTGAAGCTCAACTTCGGTGCCGTCACCTGGGAGACCAGGGTCTGGGTCAACGGGACGCAGGTCGGGAGCCACACCGGTGGTTTCGACGCGTTCTCGTTCGACATCACCCCGGCGCTCAAGGCGGGGGAGAACGAGATCGTCGTCGGGGTCGCGTCTCCTGTCGACGGAAGCCGGTACCCGGTAGGGAAGCAGCGCAAGACACCCAGCGGCATCTTCTATACGGCGGCGTCGGGGATCTGGCAGACGGTCTGGCTGGAGCCGGTGCGTGCCGAGCACATCACGCGGCTCGACACCACCCCCGACGTTCCCGGCGGGGCGCTCGACCTCGTCGTCCAAGGGACCGCCGGGCAGCAAGCGACCGCCGAAGTCCTTTCGGGTGGTCAAGTGGTCGGCACCGCCACCGGTGCCGTCGGTTCCCGTTTGCGGGTCCCGGTGCCGAACGCGCGGCTGTGGTCGCCGGACGACCCGTTCCTCTACGACCTGCGCGTCCGGTTGCCGGGAGGTGACGTCGTCACCGGGTACTTCGGCATGCGGTCGCTGGGCAAGGCGATGGTCGGCGGCGTGATGCGGCCGCTGCTCAACGGCAAGTTCGTCTTCCAGCTGGGCACGCTGGACCAGGGATACTGGCCGGACGGCATCTACACCGCGCCGACCGACGAGGCGCTGCGGTTCGACCTCGAACGGCAGAAGGCGCTTGGCTTCAACATGGTCCGCAAGCACATCAAGGTCGAGCCCGCGCGGTGGTTCTACCATGCCGACCGGCTCGGGCTGATGGTCTGGCAGGACATGCCGTCGCTCGACTCGATCGACGAAGTCCCGAACGGGCACGTGAACTTCGAGTCCGAACTGCGGCGGATGATCGAGCAGCACAAGGGCATCACGTCGATCGTGCAGTGGGTGCCGTTCAACGAAGGCTGGGGCGAGTACGACGCCGGCCGGATCGTCGATCTGGTCCGCTCGATTGACGACACGAGGCTGATCAACCACAACTCGGGATCCAACTGCTGCGTGTCCGACCCGGATCCGGGCAACGGCGACGTGATCGACGATCACGCGTACCAGGTCTCCACCGGTACGCGGCAACCCGACGCGCGCCGGATCGCCGTGCTGGGTGAGTACGGCGGCCTCGGGCGACGCGTCGTCGGGCACGAGTGGGAACCGGGCAAGGGCTTCGCGTACGGCGCGCTGTATCCGGACGAGACGTCGTTGACGAACCGGTACGTGGAGATCACCAAGCAGGTCGGACGGTTCGTGCACGGCCGCGGGCTTTCGGCGTCGGTCTACACCGAGCCGTACGACGTCGAGAACGAGGTCAACGGCTTCTACACCTACGACCGCCGTGTGCTGAAGATGACCGAGGCGCGAGTGCGCGAGATCAACCAGAAGGTGCTCGCCATCGCCAAGGGCACCGAGGTGGGGCGGGGCGAGCCGGTGTCACTGCGGGTCACGACGGCCGGGTACACGGATCGCTATCTGCGGCACCAGGACGACTTCGTGCGGACTGACGTCCTTGGCGAGGGCAGCGCGGATCTCGCCAAGAAGGACGCGACGTTCTGGGCCCGGCAGGGGCTGGCCGACGCGTCGTGCCTGTCGTTCGAGTCGCGGAACTATCCCGGGCATTTCCTGCGGCACGCGTCGTCGCGGATCCGCAAGGACCCGAACGATGGTTCGGCGCTGTTCGCGGGGGACGCGACCTTCTGCGCGAGGGAAGGTGCCGGCGGAACGGCTCTGGAGTCCTTCAACCAGCGTGGCGCGTACCTCCGGCACTACGCCGCGACCGTCTATCTGGCGCGCAGTGGCGGGGCGAACCCGTGGGACACGCCGTCGAGTTTCGCGGCGGACACGACATGGGCGGCGTCGGTCCCGCTTTGGCGCAGCGGCGCGGATCTGCCGCTGGACCAGGCGAGGTCGTTCAAGGTGACGACTCCCGGCTTCACGGACCGTTTCCTGCGGCATCGTGACGGCCTGGCGCGGACGGACGTGGTGAACGCGTCGAGTGCGGCACTGCTGAAGGCGGACGCGACGTTCGTCGTGCGGCGCGGGCTCGCCGATCCGTCGTGCTATTCGCTGGAGGCGCGCAACTACCCGGGCCAGTTCCTGCGACACGCGGATTTCCGGGTGCGGCTGGCCGGAAACGACAACACCGACCTGTTTCGGAAGGACGCGACGTTCTGCGCGCAGCCCGCGCCCGGTGGCGTCCGCCTGGCGTCGGTGAACGAACTGGGCACGAACATGCGGCACTACGCCGAGGAGGTCTATGTCGCCGCCAGCGGCGGTGGTCACCCGTTCGACAACCCGGTCTCGTACGACCAGGACGTGACCTGGGCGGTCTCCGCCGCCTGGACTCCGTAAGTCCGGGCTCGTGAGCGGCAAGGACCGGGTGGATTCATGCGATCGTCGCAACGTGCTCCTGTTAGGACAGTAGCTTGTTGAGTCGTTCGGCTGGGGTGTCCCAGTTGAGGGTTTTGCGGGG